>JBLHKE010000055.1:0-18187 GCA_047619485.1 Verrucomicrobiales bacterium
CTTGATAAAATCCCCGCTGTCTTCGTTGCTAAAGCGCCCACTATCACCAGATAGCTTAGCGTTTATCGCCTCGCTAGCGGGAATTTTCTCTGCGCCCCATTTCCACAGCAGGTTTCCGGAGGTGCCCCTAAGCATCTCCCCCACTGAAAAAATGTTCCGCGCTGGCGGCAATGCCGTGGGTGATCTCGTCGGCGTGGAAATTATCCGTCTCCACCCTCAGGTCAGAGGCCGCCTCATACTGCGCCTCACGCTCCGCTAGCAGATCGGTAATCGTCTGCAGCGGATCCTCAGTGTAGAGCAGCGGCCGGTCGCGATTCATCGACACACGCTCGAAAATCGTCTCGACGGTCGCCGCCAACCAGACCACGAAGCCAAGCTCCTGCAGCAGCCTGATATTCTCCGGTTGGGTGATGATGCCACCACCAGTGGCGATGATTTTACCACCCTCGCCGGCCAATCCCCTCAGCACATCGGTCTCGATTTTGCGAAACCCGGCCTCACCGACCCGCTCGAAGATCTGCGGGATCGGCTGCCCCTCCCTCTCAACGATCAAGTCATCGGTGTCGACGAACGCCAAGCCGAGCCGCTCGGACGCGATCTTCCCGATCGTGGTTTTTCCCGTGCCCATGAAACCGATTAGCACGATATTCTGGCAGCGATCCTTGGAAGCGGGTCTATTGTCCTTCATCAGCACCAATAGCATTTGACGCCTTAGCGGTTTCCGCAACTGTATTCCCCTTGGAAACAAAGATCTTACACACTGACGAACCCGACGACGCCCGCACCGCCGTCACTGCCGCCGTCGACCTCCTGCGCGGCGGCGATATTGTCGCGCTTCCCACCGAAACCGTCTACGGCCTCGCCGCTGACGCCTTCAATGCCGATGCCGTGGCGAAGATTTTCGACGCCAAAGAACGTCCGACATTCGACCCGCTGATCGTCCACGTGGTTGGTTACAAAGGCGTCGAGCAGGTCGCCGACGTCCCGGCGAACGTCGAAAAGATCCTGCGTCGCTTGGCCAACGAATTCTGGCCTGGCCCGCTCACCGTCATCCTGCCGAAGCGCCCTGGGGTTCCTGACATCGTCACCGCCGGGCTCGACACGGTCGCGGTGCGCCAGAGCGTCAGTCCTATCATGAAGGCGGTCATCCAAGGCCTCGGCTCGCCACTCGCCGCGCCCAGCGCAAACCGTTTCGGTAGCATCAGCCCGACCTCATCCAGCGCCGTCGAGTCCGAACTCGGCGGCCGCATCCCACTCATCGTCGACGGTGGCGCCTGCAACGAGGGGATCGAGTCCACCATCATCAAAATCGAACCGAACCTCCAGAAACCTGTGCTGCGAATTCTGCGTGCGGGACCGATCACCAAGGAGCAGCTGCAGCGCTTCGGGAAAATCGAGTACGGCGAGCAGCTCTCATCCGAAGATGGCAAGCCGGAAGCCCCGGGGCAGCTCGCCTCGCACTACGCTCCGAAGACGCCGCTACGTTTGCTTGAGAAACCGGCGGATTTCGTGCCTGAGAAGGGAAAAAAATACGCGCTGCTCAGCTACCGCCAGAAGGCCAAGGACGGTTACTTGAAACTGACCGACTGGGACACCGTGCTCGCACTCAGTTCCGGATCTGGAAAACTCCCCGAAGCGGCCGTGCGATTGTTCTTTGTCATGCGCCAACTCGACGCGGCAGGTGTCGACGAGATCATCTGCGAGCCAGTCGCCGAACGCGGTCTCGGAGTCGCCATCATGGATCGCTTGCGCCGCGCAGCCAAACGCAGCGAGTAACTCGCCGTGAACCTGCTGGCTCATCTCCACCTCTCCGCCGGGCTCACGGCGGAGGAGACCGCCGGCAACGTGCTAGCCGATTTTTTACCCAACGACCTCGAACCGCCGCCGGGGATCGATCGCGGCATCCGGCTGCACCGGATGATCGATAGCTTCACCGACCGCCACCCGCTGGTCGCCGAGGCGCGTGAATTGATCAGCAAGGAACGCCGTCGCCTCGCCAGCATCATCATCGACATCGGCTTCGATTACACGCTGGTGCAGAAGTGGGACGAGCACAGCGACACACCGCTGCCGCAGTTCATCGAGAACGGCTACAGCACCATCCAATTCGGCGCACGCGAACTCGGCGACCTCGCCCACCGGCTCACCACACGCATGCGCCAGAAAAAATGGCTGGAGAGCTACGGCAACGTCGAGGGCATGGCGCTCACATTCGAGCGCCTCACATATCGTTCTGATGCCGTGAAAAAACTTCTCGGCGCAGAAGAAGAGGTCGTCGCACAGCTAGGAGCCCTCCAGCGCCTGTTCGACCAGTTTTATCCAGAATTGATCGAGCATATCGGAGCTTGAGGTTGCGACGTAGATCCCAATCGCAGCCACGCAGACACTTGCAATTGCGGCGGCCATCCGACATACTTTTAAAATGCCAAAATCCCTCCTGCTGCTCACCGTCGGGCTGAGTTTGATCAGCTATGCCCACGCCGATCTCGTCGCCCACTATTCGCTCGATGAGACCGATGCTGGCAACAACAACGTCACCGATTCCTTCGGCCTCAACGACGGTACGCTCATCAGCCCAGCCAACGTCGCCAAAGGGGTCGCCGCCCCGCACGGAACCGGTTACGACTTCGCCCTCCGCGGCGGTGCCAATCTAGGCACTGGCAACCAGGTTCGCCCGGACGACCAATTCACCATCAGTTGGTGGTTCCGCCCGACGACTTTGAACAGCTACGACCGGCTCTACGAATCGCTCTCCGGCACCAACGCCAGCGGCCAGGGCATCCGCATCGACCTCGGTGGCAGTGGCACGCAACTTCGCTGCCTGTTGCGTGATGGCAATGGGACAACCAGCACCGCCGTGGTCGGCCCGGGGACGCTGTTATTAAACACCTGGTACTTTTTCGCGCTGCGCTACGACTCGCTCGGCGGCAACGCAAAGGTCACGTTGCTCGCCGACACCGGTGGCGATATCACCAACGCGGTCATCAGTTCGAACACGACGACTTTAACCTCGCTCGGGACCAACAACATCACCCACGCCAACGGAGTGTTCATCGCCGCCGACGACGCGGCGGCTTCGAATCCAAACGATTTTGGTGGAGCCATGGACGACATCGCCTTTTTCCAGACCGGCAACAAGTTCGGGGTGCTCAGTGATACCGACCTGGCCGAGGTCTACAACAATGGTGCCCTCGCCTTCGACCCACCAACTCCCGAACCGACCTTCAACGCATTCGCGGCCGATGATGAAACGGTCTCATCCGGTGCGACCGTCAACCTGAGCTGGGACGTTAGTAATGCGGATACGCTCTCGATCGCCCCCGACATCGGCAGTGTCGCCAACCCGAGCGGCAGCATCCCGGTCACCGCCACCGAGACCACCATCTACACCCTCAGCGCGACCAATGCCCAGGGCAGCTTCACCCAATCGATCCAGATCACCGTCGACGGCCAATACTTCCCTCTCGAGATCAGCGAGTTCGTCGCCAGCAACTCCAGCTTCGACGACGGCGATGGCAACTCATCCGACTGGATTGAGATTCACAATCCCAACCTCGTCAGCTTCGACCTGGGCGGTTACTACCTCACGGACGACCCCAATAATCTACAGGAGTGGCCATTCCCTGCCGGGACGACGCTCGTCACCGACGAGTACAAAGTCGTCTTCGCATCCGGCCAAGCCACCGCTAACTACGTCGACGCCGGCGGCAACCTGCACACCAATTTCAGCCTTAGCTCCAACGGCGAATACCTCGCCCTGGTGGCACCCGACGGCAGCACCATCTTACAGGAATTCGCCCCTGGATACCCGAATCAGAAAAACGACACCAGCTACAGCACTGACGGATTCAGGCTCCTCCCGACCCCGGGCGAGCCCAACATCGGCACGCCCCAACTCGGCTTCGTCGCCGATACGACCTTCAGCGTCGACCGCGGCTTCTACGCCGCCCCATTCGATGTCGCCATCGTGACTTCGACACCCGGCGCTGAGATCTACTACACCACCGACGGCAGCCCGCCGTCTTCGACCGACGGCACCCTCTACACTGCACCAATCAACATCAGCACAACCACCGTCCTGCGCGCCGCCGGCTTCAAAGATCTGTTCATTCCGACCGACACCGACACGCAGTCCTACCTGTTCCTCGCAGACATCCTGACACAACCAAACAACCCGCCGAACACCACCACGAGCTGGGCCGGACATCCCGCCGACTACGAGATGGATCCGGACATCGTCAACCACCCCAACTACACGGACGAGCTCATCCCAGCGCTGGAAAAATTCCCGAGCCTGTCGCTCGCCATCGAGCCCGACGACTTCTACGGAACATTCGGTCTCTACCAGAATCCGCAGAGTCAGGGGAGCAACTGGGAGAGGCCCGTATCCGCCGAACTGATGTTCCCCGATGGCAGCGAGCCCGGGTTCCGCATCGGCGCCGGCTTGCGGATCCAAGGTGGCAGTTCCCGCAACGCTGACACGCCGAAGCACAGCCTGAGCCTGCGTTTCCGCACCGAGTACGGCGCGGGAAAATTAAAATACCCACTGTTCAAAGACGCTCCCTCCGCCGGCACGGCGGTCGAGAAATTCGATACCCTGCAGCTGCGCAGCGGCTACAACTTCGGCTGGACCCACCGCCACTACTACCAGTGCGACGCCGCCCAGTACAACCGCGACCAGTGGGCCAACGACCTGATGCTAGCACTCGGCAGTGAAGGCTCGCACGGTCGCTGGGTACACCTCTACATCAACGGCCTCTACTGGGGTATCTACCACCTGCACGAACGCCCGGACAACAACTACATGGCCGAGTACTTCGGCGGCGATGGCGATGATTATGACGCCATCAACTCGGACAAGGTCACCTCTGGCACCATCACCGCCTACAACGCACTCAAGGCTCATGCGGCAGCGGGGCTGAGTGATCCAGCCGACTACGAGACGATGAAACAGCACCTCGACATCGATTCATTCGCCGACTACATGCTCGTCAATTTCTACACTGGCAACCGCGACTGGGACGGGCACAACTGGCGTGCCGCCGGTCAAGGGCCGGGGGGCGAACCCTTCCGCTACTTCACCTGGGATACCGAGTTCGCCATCTCCCCATGGGCCGGCGGCGTCTTCCAGAATCCGGCATCCGTCACCAGCGCAACCACCCTCAACACCAACCGCACCGGAGTCAATAATGCCAGGGGGCCAACCGCTGTGCACCAGGATCTCACCGCCAACGCGGAATACCGCCTGCTGTTCGGCGACAAGGCGCACGCCGCCATGTTCAACGGTGGCCCCATGACCCCCGAGGGCGCGACCGCCATCTGGCGCACACGTTCCGACGACATGGACCTCGCCATCGTCGCCGAATCCGCACGCTGGGGTGATTTCCGTCGTGACGTCGAAGCCGGCAGCGTCTGGAACTCCAACCAGTACGATCTCTACACCCGCGACGACCACTACCTGCCGATCCAAGGCTGGATTATCGACACCTACATGCAGCAGCGTCCAGCCATTGTTCTCGACCAGCTGCGCGCCCGCGGCCTCTACCCACAGATCGACGCCCCCACCTACTCACAAGACGCCAGCGCCCTGACGATCGCCAACCCCAACGCCAGCGGCGAAATCATCTACACGCTCGACGGCACCGACCCACGTGACCCGAGCGCCACCGTCTACTCCGACCCATTCAACCTAGCCAACTCGACAAGGGTCAACTCCCGAGTCCGCGCCCTCGATGGCGCCACCGTCATCTGGTCTGCGCTGCAGTCTGTGGAAGTCTTCGTCGGCACGCCGGCTGACGCTTCCAACCTCACCATCTCCGAACTCCACTACAATCCACCAGGATCAGAGGAGAGCGGCGAGTTCATCGAATTCACCAACCTCTCCAGCGACGAGATCGATCTCAGTGGCGTCACCTTCGCCGCGGGCCTGACCTACACCTTCCCGGTCGGCACCACCCTCGCCACCGGGGCGAGACTCGTCATCGGCGCAACAGACTATGACGGTAACCTCGACAACGCCGGCGAGACCATCACGCTCCATGACGCGGACGGTGTCGTCATCGAGAGCTTCACCTACAACGACAAAGCCCCCTGGCCGGAAGCCGCCGATGGCGACGGCTTCAGCCTCGTGCGCATCTCCCCACCCTCCCAGCTCGACCCCGACCAGCCAACCAGCTGGCGCGCCAGCACGGCGCTCGGCGGCAACCCCGGCAGCAGCGATGCAACCACCTTCCCGGGCGGCGATGAGGACGCCCTGCTCGCCTATGCGTTCGGTGAAAACGAGCTCCAGGCCCAAGCTGGTGGCGGGTTCCTAACGTTTTCACAAAACGTCGCAGCCGACGACCTCATCTACACCGTCGAACATTCCTACGACCTCGCCAGCTGGAGCACCACCGGCGCCCTCCTCGGGGCTACAGCACCAATCGGCGGCTTCAGCACCAACACCTTCGCCCTCATCCCGCTAGACCCACCGAGGACGCGACACTTTTTCCGCGTCCGCGTCGACTTGAGGTTAGAGTAGCTGTCTCCGTAGCCGGACGGGGCTACAGGCGCACTGAAGAAAAAATATCACGAAGTGAGCATCTTGACCACCGAGCAAATCGAAGCTTTCAAAAAGCAGTTCGGCCAACGCGTCACCGAAGTCTACGGGCGCGGGCTGGGATCGAAACAGAAGGATTGGCCCCTGGGATTGAGGAAATCCTCGCAGCCCCGACCGCCAAGTTCATCAGCGTGATGTTCGAAGAGCGGAAGTGATCCGGCCTACGCTGGATTTGCCACTCCCCGATATCGGGCTAGGCTCGCCAGCAAACCGCAACCCCTCTCGCCCTCCCAGCCTTGTGAAGCGTATGGAAAACTTGCACAAAAGAGATCAACCGATGCCAGCTAAACCACCCTCTGCGGGTTAGAAATGCCCGAATCCCCAGCCATCGAGATCCGCGATCTCCACAAATCCTACGGCCATTTCCAGGCCCTGCGCGGCATCAACCTCGAGGTGCAGCGCGGTGAAGTTTTCGGATTCCTCGGCCCCAATGGTGCCGGTAAAACCACCGCCATCCGCTGCCTGCTCGACCTCATCCGACCATCAGGAGGTCACGTCCGTGTCCTCGGTATCGACCCGCAGCATGACCCCGTCTCCGTCAGAGAAAGAACCGGCTACCTTCCTGGCGAACTCAGCCTCGACGACCGATTGACCGCACGCCAGGCCCTCCAACTGTTCGACCGCCTGCGCGGCAACACCAGCGACTGGAAATTCATCGAAAAAATCGCTGACGACCTCCAGCTGGACCTCTCCCGGCAGATCAAAAATTTCTCCAAAGGCAACAAGCAGAAAGTCGGCGTGATCCAGGCCTTCATGCACCGCCCCGAACTACTGCTACTAGACGAGCCCACCAGCGGCCTCGACCCGCTCATCCAACAGGGGGTTCTCGATCTCGTGCGCGGAGCGCAATCCCGCGGCGCGACCGTGTTCTTCTCCTCCCACGTGCTCAGCGAGGTTCAGGAGGTCGCCGCCCGCGTCGCCATCGTCCGCGCCGGCGAGATCATCGAGACCAGCGACACCGACGCCCTCATTAAGAAGAGCTACCTCAACGCCAACTTCAGCCTAACAAAACCACTGGATCCGGGCGAGCTAGACAAGCTACCGGGGATCACCCTCCTCCACCATCACGACCGAACCTACCAGGTAAAAGTCGAAGGCCCCATCGCCGCGCTCCTAGAAAAAATCACGCCCCTAGAAGTAATAACCCTAGAGACCGAGCGCCCATCCCTAGAAGAGATCTTCCTCAACTACTACTAGAAGAAAATCTGCGTTAATCCGTGTAAATCTACGGTCAAAAATCCGAAGCCCAAGCCACCCTGAAAACCACCTTCCAATACAGCCTCCGCCGCCATAACCTCGCCATCTGGGGTTGGGGCATCGGGCTCGGTATCATCGCGGCTGTCGTCGTCATCATCTGGAACAGTGTCGTCGACAAGTTCGATATGATCGACCAGATCATGAAGACCATGCCACCGATCATCACCGCGATGGCCGGCGATGCAAAAATTCTGCAGACGCCGAGCGGCTGGTTGCACATGAAGTACTTCGTCACCGTCCCCGTTATTTTCGGCGCCTTCGCCGTCATGGCAGGTGCCGGGATGCTCGCCACAGATGAAGAACGTGGCCGGCTCGACCTGTTGATGGCGCACCCGACCGACCGGTGGAAAGTGTTCTACGGTCGGCTCGCCGCCTTGTTCACCGCCACCGCCATCATCCTCTTCATCAACTGGCTAGGCCTGATCGCCGCACTGCCGTTCTCGTCACTGGGCGTCACCCCAGCTGCTGCCGCGCTACCGTTTATCAGCCTGTTCGGCCTAGTCATCCTGTTCCAGTCATTCGCTCTGCTGCTGAGCTTCTTCCTCGGCTCGCGCATCCTCGCAGCAGGCGCCGCTGGCGTCGTCCTCATTGCCGATTTTTTCATCGACGCGCTCATCATCATCAACCCCTCGATCGAGCAGGTCGCGAAATGGCTCCCCTACCACTACTACCAGGGAGGCCTCGCCGCCGACGGATTCGCGTTCGGACCATTCGCAGTCCTCATCGCCGCCACCGCGATCATGATCGGGCTGGCCTGCTGGCGATTCCAAAACCACGACATCCGCGTCATGGGCGAGGGCTCGATCAATTGGCCGTGGAAGACCCGCAAGTCGAGCTAACGGTCCATCTCAAAATCGGTTGGACACCACTCGACACGGATGATGGTTACACTCGCTTAGTATCAGAAACTATTTTCACACTCAGGGCTTGCCCCTAGGCTCAGGACACGGTGCGAGCTCGCGCCCTTGATTTTGTAGGTCCTAACGATTTGCGGGTATCGGCAAAACAGCTCCAAAACACCAAGATCTCCTCGTTTTAGCTCTGCAAAACTTGGACAGAGCCATAGAATCGAAGCGAACATGGGTGCCTTCCCCAATCACACATTCAACCGGCGCGCACTGCTCCGCTCAGCGAGTGCGGCGATTACTCTCCCGTTTCTGGATTCTCTCGGATTTCGTCGATTTGCTTCCGCCGCAGCCGCTCCTACACCGCCGAAGCGCATGATTTTCCCCGCAATCGGTTTTGGTGTCACCCAGGAAACTTGGCTGCCCGATATCAACCACGCGGGCAGCACGTTCTGGCTCACCGGCGCGGATCGGTATGGCTCCCCGGGAAGCAGTTTTCATCGAAGCTTTTCTCGATCAATGGCTTGGTCTCGACCGACTGGACTTCTTTCAGTTCAATCGCGAAAAACACCCTGACTTCACTTCGGGCTTCAAGAAAGCAGCGCGCCGGGAAATCTACGAAACCTTCGCCCACTGGCTTTACCTGCAGAACTCACAATGATCACGAACACGTTCCGCCGGACAGACGACTCATTGATCCTTCCGGCTCCATCCACAAAGGCCCCGCCTTCAAAGACTATTATGAACTGCGCGACGTGATCGCTCAAAATTACCCGGAAGCCTTTGCCACCGGTTTTGCGGAACATCTCGCCGAGTATGCCCTAGGACGTCCCATCGGATTTACCGACGCAGATCTGATTTCCGATATGACAGTCAGGGCGAAATCAAAAAACGATACCATTCGCGAATTCATTGACACCCTGATTTCCTCCGACACGTTTCGCGAAAAGAAGTAGACGGCATCCCCTCAATCCCTGCTGGATCGTCGCACCGATAGGCAACCCTTGATGGACACGGCTCAATGATAAACGGGAGATCAGTTTCTCATCAGATCGGATAGGAGTGCCCGGATTACAGTTGAGCACCGCTCCGCGAGCCGATACAATCCTGCCATGATTGCAAAAAACATCACCACCATCCTCATCTTGGCCACGGCCTTCACGTTCGCTGGCGACGAGAAACCTTCGACCCACCCAGACACCAAGAGGGACGGGTGGAATCCGCTGTTCGACAAAGAATTGAGCAACGCGAACTATCCAGAAGGCGTCTGGACACGTGACGAAGACGGCGTGCTGACCGCGTCCAAGGACGAGGCGCTCTGGAGCGAGAAGAAGTACCACGACTTCGTGCTCGACCTAGAGTTTAAGACCGATAAGGACACCAACAGTGGCATCATCGTCCACTGCAGCGATACCAAAAACTGGATCCCCAACAGCGTGGAGATCCAGATCGCCGACGACCACGGCAAGTGGAAAGACGCCGATAGGACTTGGCGCTGTGCCGCGATCTTCGGCCGCCTCGCTGCCAAGGATGCCAAGGTGAAAAAACCTGGCGAGTGGAACCGCTATACAGTCACCTGCAAGGGCAAGATGATCTACGTCGTACTCAACGGCGAACTCGTCACCGAGATGGACATGGCGAAATGGACGGACCCGAAGAAGAATCCTGACGGGACGGATATCCCGAGTTGGCTCAGCAAGGCTGCGGCCACGCTCCCGCTCGAGGGCTACATCGGCTTTCAGGGAAAACACGCCGGCGCACCTATCTATTTCCGCAACATCAGGATCAAGGAGCTGAAGGCGGAAGGGAAAGAGGAGTAGAACCGACAGGCTCTTAATATGTAGCGTTGGCACTCATGCCGATGCCTCCGAATCATCGGCAGGAGTAGCGATGCTACTCAAACCCAGATCGCTCGGACGCGCACGCACTGAGCGCTAAGCCTCCTCCTAGCACCTCGCGCACCAGTTCGAACAACTTTAGTAGTGGGTAGGGTTTCTGCAGGAAGGCGATGTCGTATTCGAACGCGGCACCGACCAGCGCCTCTTTGTCGGTGTAGCCAGTAGAGAGGATCGCGCGCTGATTGGGCTGTTGCTGCAGCTGTTCGACGAGAAAGTCCACACCACTGCCGTCCGGAAGAACGCAGTCGCTGAAAATCAGATCATAGCCGCCGGTCAGGCGTGCCTTCTCCAACATCGAGCGTGCGCTGGCGAGATCGTAAGCGGTGTCGATGCGGTAACCTTTGTTCGTCAGGGCGCGGGCGACGAAAATCCGAACCTGTGGCTCGTCCTCGATCACCAGAATCTTCTCGTTGCCACCGACCGCACGTGCCTTCTCCTCGTTCCTCTCCGGCTCGTCCTTCTCCGGCTCGTCCTTCTCCTCAACTTCCTCGACCGGCAGGTAGATGTGGAACGTCGTCCCCACCCCAGCCTGCGACTCGACCTCCAGGTGGCCGTCGTGCTGGATAATGATGCCGTGCACGACCGAGAGGCCGAGGCCGGTGCCGTCGTTGCCCTTGGTCGAGAAGAAAGGTTCGAAGATCCGCTCGCGCACCTCATCGGGCATCCCGCTCCCCGTGTCAGCGACCGAGATGTGCATCCACCCACAATCGAGATCTTCCCGAACACCTGCACGCACACGCTCGTCGTGCTCACTGAGGAGTTCCGTCGTGACCGTGATGACACCGCCACCAGGCATCGAGTCGCGAGCATTGATACAGAGGTTCATCAAGACCTGTTCAATCTGACCGGCATCCATCACTCCGTGGATCCCCCCGTCAGCGAGATCTAATCGCAAGCTCACATGCTCGCCGATCAGGCGGGTCAGCATCCTCTCGGAGCTGACCAGTACCTCGTTGATGTCGACTACCTTCTTCGCGAGGATCTGGCGGCGCGAAAAGGCGAGTAACTGGCGGGTAAGCGCGGAAGAACTGTTCGCCGCCTGGTGGATCTCGCTCGCCATCTTGGCCAGCTCCGGCTGGTCCTGGAGCGACTCGACCAGCATGTTCGAGTAACCCATAATCGGCAGGAGCATGTTGTTGAAATCGTGCGCGATTCCGCCAGTCAGGTTGCCGACCGCCTCCATCTTCTGCGATTCGAACAACTGCCGCTGCACTTGTTTGAACTCCTGCGCGCGCTGCTCGACGAGGGTCTCGAGGCTACGGGTCTGCGCGACGAGCTCGCGGTCGACATCGATGCGTGAGAAAGCGACCTCGAGCGTGCAGCGCAGCATGGTCGAGTCATACGGCTTCACCAGATAGCCCGCCGGGCGCGTCTCTTTGGCGCGGTCGACGATCGTTCTGTCCGAGTAGGCGCTCATGAAGATGCTGGAGATCCCAAGCTCTTCCTGGATGCGCCCCGCGGTCTCGATGCCATCCATGTCCCCGCGGATGACGATATCCATGCAGACGACATCCGGGAGATGCTTGTGCGCGAGGGCGATCGCCTTCTCGCCATCGGACGCGAGGCCGACCACCTCATGCCCGAGCTCTTCGAGCAACTCTCGCAGGTCTTCGGCGACGATGCGTTCATCCTCTACGACGAGGACTTTGCGTTTTGCTGTGACAGATTGGGCTTTCATTCTCGATTGGGTGTTTCCTAGTTTGGAGGGTCTAGGTGCGCTCGGTGTAGGAGCTTGATACGAGATTCATGATGAAACGGCAGCCCCCCTCACTCTCGAAAGCGACGGTTCCCTGCAGCTGCTCCACCAGCATGTTAACGAGACGCAAGCCCAATGAGCGTGCGTTCTCCAAATCGAATTCGGCTGGTAGGCCGATCCCATCGTCCCCGACGACGAGGGAGAACCTCCCATCTTCGGCCGGCACGATCCCGATTCGGATGGTGCCCGCGGCGCCGTCGGGGAAGGCGTATTTAAAACTGTTAGAGACAAGCTCGTTCACGATCAGGCCGCAGGGCAGCGCGGTATCGAGCCCTAGATCGAAATTCTCTGGCACGTCGTTAGCGATCTCGATCGGCGCACCGTCACCGGCATACAGACGGCGCAATTCCCCGACGAGGACACCGACGTAGTCGCCGAACGAAATCTCCGAGATGCTGTCCGACTGGTAGAGCTTCTGATGGAGCAAAGCCATCGACCGGATCCGCGTCTCACTGGCCATGAGGACATCACGCGCCTCGCCAGATTCTAGCGTGCGGCACTGGATACGGATCAGCCCACCGAGGATCTGCATGTTGTTCTTCACTCGGTGGTGGATCTCGCGCAGGAGGATCTCCTTCTCCCGCAGTGAGGCCTCCTTCTCCATCGAGTCCTTCATCTGCGATCGGGAATCAGCCAGTCGCCCGGTCATCCAGTTCATGGTCTCCGCGAGATTGGCGATCTCCTTGCTGCCACCGGTCTCGACGCGACTGTCCAGGTTGCCCTCGGCGACGTTTTCAGCAAAATTCTGTAGCCGTGTGATCGGGCGGGTTAGCATCCGGCCGAAGAGGAGCGACGCCGGGATCCCGAATGCAAGAGCCGCGAGCGCCATTGTCACCGTGCGGGTTTTGAACTGGCTCATGTTTTCATGGTAGCTCTGTGCCGACAGGCCGACGTGTACCCAACCCAGTTCGAGGGTGTCGCTGGCGATGATCGGGTGGGCGTAGTGCAATACCTCGCTCTCGGTGATCGGCGATTTGATGATAGCGGTGCTGTCATCTTCAATCTCGAAAGCCTTCCACCGTGCAACATTCTCGTCGAGGCTCCACTTGCCGCCTGGTCGCATGATGATCACCGTCCCATCGCGATCGGTAACGGTGATGTAGGCGAGTTCCTCAGAAATGTCGAGGATCGCGCTACAGGTCTTGATGACAGACGAAATCTCCGCCAGAGCGAGATCTCGCCCAATGGCTCCCGTGATGGCCACCGCGTGCAGGCGTCCCCTGTTCTTCAATTCGTCATGCGTGATGCTGGACATGTAATTCAACATCGAGGCTCCGAAGATCCCGATCGCCACAATCACGATACAGCACGAGAAGCCGATCGCGTACGAGCGCAGGCTGAACTGTAGCCTGCGGTGCTTCGACCCACCGCCCTGCTGCAGGGACGGCTTATCGGACTTCTCTGTTGCAGCGATTGCCGGTAAGGTGGAGGCCACGCTCTTCATCTCTAGTCGGCCTCCTCTTCTGGATGATCGACCGCCGTCAGCACTGCCTTTTTCTCAACGGCATCGACGATTTTCTGCAACGCATCGAGGTCGCCCCTCTCGTATGGATCGGTATCATTCTCCGCGTAAGATTTGTCGTAGCAATCCCGATCAATGAGGAAGCGAACGGCTGGTCGATGATTGCCCAATTTGTAATTCATTAATGAGAAAATCATAAACACACCTTAAAAATAAACCAGCTTGTCGGTAATTTCAATAATAATTTATAATAACCATATTTATTAACAACTAGGGAGAAGCCTGGCTGGTGGCCGCCTGAAGCGAAGCTCCCTTGAGAATTTTTGACCAAGAACCTACCAGTTCGGTAAAAATCAGGCTCCTCATCCTATGCTCCCCCAAGAATCAAACGATCCTCCTAGAGAGCCTGCGACGATTCTTCGTCATCAGGAAGAACGATTGATGTCTCAGCGGCAAGCGAGGATCGCCCGCATCGCCCTGACCTCGCCCACGTCGACCGGCTCCCCAACAGAAGCCCGCGCCGCCGAGTGAAATTCGGTCACGCCCGGGATCTTCACTAGCTCGCGCAGACCCGTTGCTCGGACACCCCCGCCACAGAGGACAGCGGTCGTCCCACCACCGATCGTCGCCAGTTTCGCGAGGCGCTCCATCGCATCCACCGCGTAGCGTTCGCCCCCAGAAGTCAGCACACGCTCGACCCCCAAGCCCGCCAACCGCTCCATGCTACGTTCCTGGTCTGGGCACAAGTCGAAGGCCTTGTGAAAAGTAAACGGCAGTCCCTCCGCCGCTGCGATCAGTCGATGCGTCGCATTAAGATCGATCTCGCCACTCCCCCGCAGAGCACCACAGACGATCCCGGCCGCCCCCGCCTCGCGCATGGCCTCGATGTCCGCACACATCGCCCTGACCTCCGCGTCCGTATAGACGAAGTCACCCGGCCGGCAGCGCACCAGTACGAACACCGGCAACTCTCCGGCATCCGCCAACAGCTCCCGGCTCGGCGTCAGCCCGTCCGCCGCCAGATCCACGCAAAGCTCGATGCGATCAGCCCCGCCCTCGGCAGCCGCCCGCGCGGACTCGAGCGAATCGCAACAGATCTCTAGGAGGCGATCGCTCACCCTTCCTCGAGATAGAACTCAATCTGCTCGTCCGCTTTTCCACTCGGCTTGAAGTTTCGCGATCCGCCACCCTTCATCTGGATGACGTACTCCGTTCCGCCACGGAGTTTCGTTGCCAGCATGTCGTTCGTATCGCTCTCGTCGCCCTTCGTCGTCCCTTCCGACACAAGCTTCTTGCCACTGTAGATCGAGATGCCCACCGCAACACGCTTGCCACCCTTCCTCTCGAAGACCTGGATGAACACCCTGTCCTCAGCTGCCTTCTTCATGTAGCGCTGCGTCACATTCTGTGCCTTCACGTAGTCGATTTTCAAATCCCACACCAGTGGGAACCGCGTCCCGGTGTCCTTCCAACTCGACGCGTAAATCGAGTGCTGCCACTGGTCCGCTTTCGCCTTCGACGCATCCCCGGCAAACCACGCTTTGCCGAGCCCGCCCTTGTTGTATTCGCACGCCCCGGTGTATTGCCAGTCATCGCCATCCCAGATCTCGACCCACGAGTGGTTGCCCCGCTTGTTCGCCCACTGCGGGATGCCGACGAAACGCGCAGGCACTCCGACCGCGCGACAGGCATCGATCAACATGACCGACAAGCCGGAACAGGACGCGTAGCCAGACTCCATCGACTCATAGGGACTCTGGTCTGGCTTGGCGCGCTTGGTCGCATGATAGCCGACCTTCACCACTTTCCACATGTCGCGATTCAGCACCTGAGCCGCCTCACCCGGCGTCTTGCAGTCCTTCACCATCAGCGAAAACTTCTCATAGAAATCCTTCCGCCACCGATCCCGCCTCTCATTGATCGAGGCGTAGGGAAGCACGTCGTTCAAAAACAGATCTTCCGGCAACGCCGTTCCCCAAGGTGCCGAGGCGCGCGCCTTGTAGGCATACGCCACGTTCTCCAATAGAAAGTCCGCGCTGAGCGATTTCAGATCGCGTTCCGGCATATGCTCTAATAGAAACACCAATCCATCCCGCTGCGGCACCGGGACTTTTTCCAAGGCCTGGCGTAGCTCCCCAGCATTGTCCCCGGCCAGCCCGAAACGTGCTGCCAGACTCGCGTCCCCAGCTCGGGCGATAGAGGTGAGAAAAACGATGACCAGCGGAAACAGTAAAATGCGCATTTTCCAACCTCCCCAGCCAGGTCGCCGAGGTCAAACGGAAACGTCACCAAATACCATTGCAAATCAGTCAAAGCCGCCCCTAATCTGGTGATATGAAGCCCAAACTCTCCCTCGCGCTTGCCACACTGGTAGCACTTGTCGCTCCCGCCAGCGGCCAGATCGCCATCACCGAATTTTTCGCCAACCCGACAGGGTTGAGCGACGCCGACGGTGAATTTGTCGAACTCTTCAATTTCGGTACTGAAAGTGTCAACCTCAACGGCTGGGCGATCTCCGACGAAGACACCAATTCGGACGTCATCAGCGAAACCGACCTGTTCATTGCGCCTGGAGGTTACCTAGTCCTAGCCAAGAACAAAGCAGCCCTGGAAGGAGCCTTCTTCAATGGGCTATCACGTTCTGAGATCATTGAAATCTCCGCCCTGACCCTAGCGAACGGTGGCGACGAGATCATTATCACGGACCGCGATCAACAGGTCGTCTGGTCACTCGCTTACCCAAACGGTGAGGCGAACGGTAGCGCCGCCTTCCTGACTGAGAATAATTTTAGCATTAGTGTTTGGGGAACCAAAGACTCTCCAGGGATCGATTTTACAGAGATCGATCCGGCTACGCGCACCAATCAGGATCCCGATGGCCGACTCGGTTACCAGAACAATTCTGTCACCACCGACCCTAACGCCACTACCGAAAATGGCGACACCGCCAGCCCGCTCGCCGGCTTCTACACCTCAGCCGGCGGCCCCGGCTCCATCGACGATGACTACCGCATCACCGCCATCGATCCCAGCGATATCATCGGCTCCTACGACATCACTTTCACTAGCGAGAACGACATAATCTACGCCCTCGAAATGAGCACCGGCCTAAGTAAATTCGCCACGGCCCCATCAGTCATCGTCGGTACCGGCGACTTCACCACGACCACTGCGACACCGCAGCCTGGCGCCAGCAGAGCGTTCTTCCGCATCCGCAAGACGACGATCGTCCTTCAACGCTAGTCGGGATCAACGCAGCCGCCGGCCGAACACCTTCAGCAGCGCCGGCAGGATCAGCAGATCCGCAACGAAAGCAGCCACGAGGGTCGCGCAGGCCATCGCCCCGAACATCCGGAAACCGGGCAGCTCGCTCCACATGACCGTCGCAAACCCGGTGACCATCAGCACCGTCGTTACGATCAGCGGCGAACCGACTTTGACAAAACCCTCGCGGATCGCAGTGTCCCCATCGTTGCCACGCAGTTGCTCCAAACGGTAGCGCGACAAGAAGTGGATCGTGTCATCGACGGCAATTCCCAGACAGATCGTGAACGCACACACCGTCTCGATCACCAGCGGTATCCCGAGGAATGCCAACATCGCCCCGGTCGCAGCCAGCGGGAACAGGTTTGGCACGATCGCGATCAGGCCGATGCGCACCGAGCGATAGACCAGGCCCATCACGACTAGGATGATCACACTCGCCAACGCCAGGCTCTTGAGCAGATCCATCACCATCTGGTCCAGGTAGCGCCCCCAGATGATCGGGTCACCAGTCATCACGATGCGCAGTCCCGGCACCTGTAATTCCGCCAGCGCAGCCTCAACCCGATCGAACACCGGTTTGTAGACAGCAATCCCCCGATCCTGCACGCGCGTTGCGACCACCGCGCGGCGCACCTGTGGCCGATATAAACCACTGAGCACCCCATCTGGTACCAGACCGAGTTTTCCCATGCGGCCGGCAGGATCCCCCCTCCCGGGAAGCGCCGCCAAGATCGTCCGCAACGACAGCGGCGAGCCCAATAGCGCCTCACGTTGGAGGATTTCTTCCACCTCCCCAAGCTTCGTCAACAGCTCTACTTCCGACAACACGCCCTCGTCCCAATCCAGCGCAATCCGCAACACTTGCGTCCCACCCAAGTTCTGATCCACGTCCACCATCGCCAGGTAGGCCTCACTCCGGTCCGGCATCCGCGAGAGGAATTTGTTGTCGGGGCGCAAGGTCGATGCGGCAAACCCGAAAAGCACCATCAGCAATGCCGAACCCACAACCACCCAGCGCGCCCGCCGCAACAGGAACCCCACCACCCGTTCTGCCAGCCCCCGGTGTTTCTGCATGAAATCGTGCTCCTCGCTCAGGTGCACGTT
>JBLHKE010000056.1:0-18182 GCA_047619485.1 Verrucomicrobiales bacterium
TCCCGTGGGTGCGCAGCACGCTGGAGGAGGAGGATGCCAGAGAGTTCATCGCGATGGTAATTGCCTACTCAAACAACCTGACCGAACTGGTCGAACTATTGCTAGAAATTTGCTTTTTGCGTGGGGCGCTTGAGAGAGCTGTTGAAGGGAGCGGAGATGGGGAGAAAGGGGGTTGACCCTCGCAATCCCCTCCCCCCGGCTTCATAATTCTTCTTCAAGGAACAAGCCGAATCGTATAAGAGTAATTTATGCCGTCAAAAAAATCGTCATTTATTCCATCTCTCTTCGTCGCCGCTCTCCTCACCTCCACTCCCGCTAAGGCTGGCCAATTTCTGATCGACTTTGCTGGCAACGGTCCAAATTCCAGCGGTGCAGCAGCCGGATGGGACGGGATTGACAGCCTGGTGCAGGATGTCCCGACGGCTCCTCTGACCGACCTTAATGGCACGGATACCGACGTCACGATCACCGCCCTCGACGACGGCTTCAACCCGAACAACACAGCTGCTCCCGGATCTGCCGCCTCCCACGATGGCATCGACGTACCCGTCGAGGCCCGGAACGACTACCTTTTCAAAATCGCCGACACCGCAGGTACTTCGGCGCGCATGAGATTCGACAACCTCGATACCGGCACCTACAATATCACGGTCTTCGAAGGCAGGACGTCGGACACGGGTCAGTTTGCAAAAATCTGGGTGGGTGACGCGACTGGCAGCGGCGAACCCGCAACCCAGAACACCGGCAGTTTTGCCCCATCTGGCAGCGCGACCGTCGCAGTAGAAGTCGGGGCCGCGGATGTGCTCTGGTATCGCCACTTGGAGGACGGCTCGGGAGGGATCAGCGGGATGATCATCAATCCGACCTCCGACCCGACGGAATTGCTCGTCGAAGATTTCAATGCGGACGACGGTGGCTTCATCGAAGAGGCGACCGGCAACACCCCGATCCCTTCGGTCTACAACGCTGGAGCTGGCACCTGGTCGATGGAGGGCGATGATGCAGGACCGGCGACGAACACGCTCACTAGCCCACCGATCACCGTTCCCGACACCGCAGGGATCGAGGTCAGCTTCGATCACCGCTACAGCATCGAGGCAGAGTGGGACGGGGCAGCGCTGCAATTTTCGATCGACGACGGGGCATTCCAGACAGTCCCGAATTCGGCGTTCACGCAGAACGGCTACACCTTTCTCGGACTCATCGGCAACCACGTCCTGGCCGGCGGGGATGGGTTCAATGGCGATTCGCCAAACTATGCGGTCCCTGAGTTTATCACCAGCATCGCGCAGATCGGAGGCGTGCCGGGTGGCAGCGCCCTGAGGATCCGCTTCATCGGCGCCTGGGATGAGGGTGCCCGCGGCAGCAGCGTCCCCGGCTGGGAGATCGACTCGGTCAGGGTCAGTGTCGTCACCGACCAAGATGGAGACGGGATGCCCGACGACTACGAAGATGCAAACGGCCTCGACAAGACAATGGACGACGCCGACCTGGATCTGGACGTGGATGGTCTGAAAAACCTCGACGAGTACTTGCGCAAGACCGATCCCCAAGACGACGACACTGACAACGATGGGCTCCTCGACGGTGTCGAGACCGGGACGGGCGTCTTCGCAGGATCTTCAGATACCGGCACAAACCCGCTCAACAGCGACACGGATGGTGACGGCCTGCTCGACGGGGTCGAGGACAGTGGGATGATTTTTGTGAGTGCCGAGATGACTGGTACCGACCCGAACAACCGCGATTCGGACGGCGATTTTCGCTCCGACGGCGCCGAGGTGGCTGCTGGCTTCGACCCGAACGTGCCGAACAGTGCGACCGATGGACTCGGGATCGGCCTGGTGAACTACTGGTGCTTCGACAACGAATCGCTCGAGGACGTCGCCCACTCGCAGAGCCTGGGCGAGAGTTCGGTCGCAGATGATGGTGCCTTTGCGGGAGCCAATGGCACTGCCGGGATCGCGTTTGGGACTGGTTTATTCGACGGTGGCATCACCCTGAACGGAGCCGTCAGTCAGAATGATGGCTTCGTCGAGGTGCCGCGCAGCGCGGATACGCTGTTCGGTGCTAACGCCACCAACCCAGCAGCCCCGAACACACTCTCCACGTCGGTCTGGGTTCAGGCTGCAGACTTCGATGCCAGCTGGCAGACGATCCTCTCCCACGGTGAGGGCAACCAGTACCGCATCGCCCGCCGCGGTGGTGATGTCCCTGAGATTGCCGCCTACGCGGGTGGTTCTGGGGACATCCCGGGTGCAGCAGGTGTCGGCCCGGCGATCACAGCGGGGACCGGCTGGCACCACATCGTCGCGGTCAGTGAAGGTTCCGTCAGCACACGCCTGTGGGTGGACGGGACACTCGTCGCCACCGGCGCAGCACCGACGATCGATGACGCCAAAACTGGTGGTGCCCTCAACCTCAATATCGGCGCCAACCCAGACACCGGTGCCAACAACCGCGAATGGCTTGGGGACATCGATGACGTCGCCCAGTGGAACCGGGTGCTCGACGAGTCTGAGATCGCAGCGATCTACAACGCGGGTCTTGCCGAAGCCAGCCTGAAACAACTGCTTGGCGGCGGGCTCGTCAGCCAGTTCCGTATCACGGAGTACACCTTCGATGAGGCGAGCGGCGCGATGTCGCTGACATGGAGATCCAAACAGGGCAAGTCCTACCGGATCGCCTACACGACCGACCTGGGCGGCTGGGGGATCGATCTCGACGATGGCTACCCTGCAGCGGCCGGAAGTGAAACCACGACCTTCACTTTCAACCGGGACCAGCTCGAATCCAGTACGGCACCACGTCTGCTATTCCGAGTTGAAGAAGTCCAGTAACCCACACAGTTGGGTGAGGGCACCTCCGGAAACCTGCTGTGGAAATGGCGATCGGTCTCATTGCTTGGTCTTGGTTTTCGTCTTCTTTGGTTTCTTCGCCTTCTTCGGTTTCTCCTTAAATGCCTGACCGGTGCACGATTGGTACCAACTCTTCCACGCTGCCTCCATCGCCTCGACCCGTTGCGGTTCGCTGGAGGCAAGATCCGAGGCCTCGGTGCGGCCGGTTTTGAGGTTGTGTAACTCCCATGGTGCGGAGCCGCGTCGCACGAGTTTCCAATCGCCATCCCTGATCGCCTTACCGCTGCCATACTGGAAAAATAGCGGCTTATTGCGTGCCAGTGGTTTCCCAGCAAAGGCTGGAGTGATCGAGATGCCATCGATCGGCGGGACCGCTTGCTGTTTCGATTCTCCCGGGTAGCTAGCCCGCTCCCCGGCCAGTTCCATCCATGTCGGTAGCAGGTCGATGAGGTGGCAGGGTTTGCGATAGAATTTGCCGCGCATCTTCTCGCTGATCCCCTTCGGCCAGTGGGCGATCATCGGCGTGTTGATGCCGCCTTCGTGGCTGGTCACTTTCCAGAATCGCAGTGGCGTGTTGGCAGCATTCGCCCACTTGGATCCGATCGACTCGAAAGTCCCAACCGACCCCCACGGTTCCGGCGGGGCGCCTTTGCGATTCGGGCTCTCGGCGCTGGCTCCGTTGTCGACTAGGAATAGGATCAGCGTGTTTTCCAGTTCGCCCAGCGCTTCGAGTTTCTCTATGAGCCGGCCAACATTCTGGTCGACGCGATCGACCATCGCTGCGTGCACCGCCATGCGCTTCGACTCCATCTGGCGGCTCTCATCTGACATCTGTGACCACTCGTCGAGTTTTGCTTCCGGCTCACTCAGCGGGGCGCACAGCGGATCGTGCAATCCCATCGCGACCTGCCGCTGGTAGCGCGCCTTGCGAATCGCTTCGTATCCGCCATCGTAGCTTCCCTTGTATTTGGCGATGTCCTCCGGGTGTGCGTGCAGTGGCCAGTGCGGCGCGTTGTAGGCGAGGTAGAGAAAGAATGGCTTCTCGATCCCATCCGATTCGTTCCTCTTGGCATCATCGAGCCAGGTGAGCGCCCAGTCGGTGAAGCTGTCGGTGGCATAGAATTTTTTGTCCGGGACAAATGGCTTCACCAGCTTGTCATCGAAGGCCCATGTGTAAACGGCGCGCCAGCCGGGTGGCGGTTCGCCCTCGCGCGCGTCTTGGCCAGGGTTCCAGAAGTTGATCGCCCCGCCGAGGAAGCCCGAGAAGTGGTCGAAGCCACGCCCGTGGGGATTGAAGTCGGCGTGATGCTTGCCCGACCACCAGGTGTGATAGCCAGCCGGCCGCAGCACTTCACCGGCCAGGGCGGTGCGTTCGAAACCGCGACCGCTGCGCTGGTGATAGAGTCCACTCAGCAGGCTGATCCGCGTGGTCCAACACTTCGAAGTGTTGTACATCTGGGTGAAGCGGATCCCCCCGGCTGCGAGTTTGTCGAGCGTCGGGGTCTTGATCTCCGAGCCGTAGCAGCCCAAGTCCGAGTAACCCATGTCATCGACCATGATAGTGACGATGTTCGGTCGCGGGTCGCTAGCGAATCCTGCGGGAATGGTAGCGAGCAGTGCGACGAAGGCGCAGAGGATCTTTATCGGGCGCGGGCTCATTTGTAATCCTCGCCGTTGAGGCTGCCGATCACCGATTTCATCCATTTCTCCAAATCGGCGCTCATTTTCTCGACCCGCTCTGGCTGCTTCGCGGCGAGGTCGGTTTTCTCCATCGGATCACCGCTTAGATTGTAGAGCTCGAGCTTTGGCTTCCCGTCACCGTTCTTTTTTGGAATACGGTGTAGCTTCCACGGCCAATCGTTCCACGCGGCGTGGCCTGCCAGTTTGTCTTTAGGGTGTTGTGATTTGATCTCACCGGAGTTTTTCATCAGGCGCGATTCGCTGTGATACGGTTTGCCGGCCTTCTGGGCGGCGAGTTCTTGTTTCATCCACTGGTCGCTCGGAGTGCCGATGCCGCCAGCAGCGAAGCTCCAGAAGGCCATCTCTCTTGCGCGTTCGTCGGTCTTCCCATCGATCACCGGAACGAGGCTGATGCCGTCGAGCAGTGGCTGCTTGTCCAACTTGATGCCGAGCAAGTCCATCACCGTCGGGTAGATGTCGACGGTGTTGCCTGGGGCTTTGGTGACGCGCGGTTTCTTGATGCGTGCTGGCCACTCGATGATCGCAGGAACGCGCAGCCCGCCCTCGTAGATCGATCCCTTCTTGCCACGACCGCCGCTGCTGCTCTCTTTCAAACCGCCGTTGTCGGAGGTGTACCAGAACAGCGTGTTCTCGTGCAGGTTTTCATCGCGCAGCGCCTGGCGCAATTTGCCGACGGCGCGATCTAGCCCGGTGATCTCACCGTGCCAGTGCGGTTTTTTGATATCAGGATAGTGGACGAGATCTTCCTTGGCAGCGCGGTGCGGGCTGTGCGGCGACCCGAACCAGACGACGGCCAGGAACGGTTGTTTTTTCTGCGAGCTCTGCTTGATGAAATCGATCGCGGCGTCGACGGCGATGATCGAGCTCTCGCCTTTGATTTCGACCGCGGTGCCATTGCGGCTGAGGACTGGATCGTTGTCGTAGAAGTTGAATGCCGAAAGCCAGTGATCGAAGCCGCTGTTGCCCGGGCTCACCGGGCTGTCCTTGAGGACGGAGCCGATGTGCCACTTGCCAAAATGGCCGGTGGTGTAGCCGACGTCCTTGAGGCGTTCGGCGATGGTGACTTCCTGCGGGCGCAGCGTGCGTCCCCACGTGAAACAGCCGAAGCGGTTCGGGTGGCGGCCGGTCATGACACTGCCGCGGGTCGGCGAGCACACCGGTGCGGCGGCGTAGAAGTGATCGAAGCGCAGCCCGGCCTTCGCCATCGCGTCGAGGTGCGGGGTGACCAGTTCCGGGTGGCCGTTGTAGGCGGTGTCGCCCCAGCCTTGATCGTCAGCCATGACGAGAACGATGTTGGGGCGGTCCGCGGCGAACAGTGGGACGGCCAAGAGGACGGTGAACGAGATGGTGGATATCAGGCGTTTCATGGTTTGCTCCTACGGTTTTAGCACATCGCGGGCAAGACTTCGAGCGCTACGCCCGAAGTCTGAAGCTCCAGCAATCCGTTTGTCGATGATTGCTTCGAGCAGAGAAGGTCGGGGTCGGGCAAGAGCGCGGCGGATGAAGGCAGCGGCCAGGGGCGGACGGCAGGAGCCGCGGGTCGATGCGCCGGGTCACCCCCCCTTTCTCCCCATCTCCGATCCCTTCAACGGCGCCCTCAAGTGCCCGACGCAAAAAGCAAATTCCTAGGAGCCTGTCGGACTTAGAGGATTCGAGCAAAACGTTTTAAAATTCCGATCCAGATCCGTTTGCTGGGGAGGATTTAAATGGATTTAATGACGATTCAGCGGGCGGATCTGGGCGAATTCTAAAATGATTCTTGCCGGAGCGGGTAAGTCCGACAGCCTCCTAGCAATAATACAAGCCGTCGCAGATCAACGCACTGCCCGTCGCGCGTAGAATGCGCCGTGGGCGCTCAACCTCAAACCCTGAAGTCGGAGCGCGCTGTCGGCAGTCAGTGACATCGCTTTGACGTTATGTGGGGATATATACTCGGTCAGAATTTGTGGTTGTTGCGCGTCACTCGTTGGCCTGAAGAACATTGCTTCGGTTTGGTGTCTCCGACCTATCAAATACCATGTCTTCCGTTTCTCCTCGCTTTTTGGTCTTCGAATGAATAATATTGTTGGAGTGAAAGTTCGGCTACCATTTTCATTCGATGTCGAAAGTCTGGGCGCGGAATTGGCAACCGTCCGCGACGACGAATGGATTGCGCACTACAATCCTGATGACCATGAGGGCAACTGGCGGCTGGCCGCATTGATGGCTCCTGCTGGAATGCAATCCAACATTTGGTCCTGCGCGATTCCCGAGATTTGTAGTCCGACACCACTCTTGAAACGGTGTGACTATTTCCAAACGATTCTTGATCAGATTCCAGTCAAGAAGTCGTCGGTACGTCTAATGAAATTGGACGCAGGGGCGGTCATTAAGGAACACTGCGATTCGTTTGGGGACGAGGAGGTTCGGATTCACGTCCCGGTGACAACAAACCCGGAAGTCGAGTTTTCCATAGCAGGCGAGAGGGTGGAAATGGAGGCAGGAAGCTGTTGGTTTTTGGACTTTCGGCTACCACACAGCGTGGTCAACCACGGAAATGGGTCGCGAACACATTTGGTCATCGATGCCTACCGGAACGATTGGCTTGCGGAGCAGCTAGGTGTGGGGGGGGAGGCAGTTCTCACATGCGAAATCCCGGCGGCAGCGCAAGCGGGCGGGCAAGTCTCAAACACATAAGCGGGTAGGCGAGAGATTCTAACTCCCGCTCGCACAACACCGGCGCGGGTTCGTCGGGCGACCGTTTCGATGGTAACGGATCGGCCAGGTGGATCTGCCCACTGTGCCGAACCGCCGATGCTGGTATCGCGGGGCGATAGCAGTCGCCCGACAACGTCCCACAGCGCCGACTGACCGGTGTGCGGTCTCAAACGCCAGCGGGCTGCCCGGTCAGCGCGCAGCAGAGGGCGCGTCAGAGCCAGGAAGCGGCGTCCTCCCTTCGGCACTGCCTCGCAGCACCCACGCCGATGCGTCTGGCTCGACCGCCGCGCCCACCCCCGCGATTTCCCCTCGCCAACCCGCCAGATTCCCGCAACAACTCCAACCATCAGGTCGGGAAGACCGTTTCTTGGGCGCGGAGGGGAGATCGAATCCAGCCGCTGCCCCGGACGCGAGCTTACACCAACCCGGCAGACCCCGTAGTGTCCGGAAACTCGAATCGCCTACATTTCATGCGGCATCCCATTAGTAGCGCAGCAAGAAGATTCGGAAATAACACGGCAAAGCGGCTCGAATCGCCCCACTCGCAAACGTCGGAAGGTTCTTGTCTGGCATAGGAGGGAGACATTTGAAATCCAACCGGGTGGTCGGCTGGCAGCAGGTCTACTGATGCTCGGGATCTTCATGGCTCCTATATACTTCCTCATCATCGCCCTCCCCTCTCCATATGGTGCAATAAGTCGGCCGAACCCTAAAACAACTATGTTCCAGCACGAACCGACAGGTTCAGGCTGTCGATCTCAGCCAATCTCACGGAGGGATTCTCCCGGGCTTTCCTGGGTCTTTCCTTGCGCTTCGCCGCCGCCCCTGGGCGCAAATACCGCGATTCCGGCAGGGCGCAAGGAACCGGCCGGGAAGGACCTGTGAGCGTCGCGTGCGGCGTATACCAATCATGCATCCGTATTTGTAGGGATCAGCGATTGGGCGACGGGCAGCATGAAACTCGTAAACGCCTCCGTGCCCAACGGGTTGCGCTCTTCAGCTGGCCGGTACCGGCCCCTCTGGAACGCGAAAAGCGCAAGGGAAGCCAAGCGGAAGGCCATGGAACCGCCCTCGTTAGGTGGGCTGAGATCGAGGGTTCAAGGCCGTCATCCCGTCCCGGAATACTTGTGTTTTCGGGGGCGGCCGATTAATTGCACCATACGGGCTGACCGGGATGGTGACCCTGGATCTCAGCGGCACCCAGATCACCGACGCCGGGGTGGAGAAGTTCCAAGCTGCGCTGCCGAAGTGCGGGATCACCCGCTGATGGGCTGGCGGGCGAGCTATGGCCACCGATCCGGCTGGAGATGCTCGACGACCCGGCGATTGGGGCGATCTTTTAGGGGAAGTTTCAGGGAAGTAAACGCTAACACTGTTCAACCAATCCCCGTAACTCGCTAACAATCAGGTAGGCCCACCTGGACTCGAACCAGGGACCAAGGGATTATGAGTCCCCTGCTCTAACCACTGAGCTATAGGCCCTTTGACTGTTTTTACAGGGTTTTAAGCCTGCTATTTATTCCTAGATTGCTTTTTCTACACCTCTTTTCTGCATTTATGGCGAAAAATTGGACAAAACGTCGAAAAGAAAGCGAAGAAAACTGGCTGGCAAAAAACCGGAGTTAACAACCTGACCAACAATGCTTCAGGTGTCTACTATGCCCGTTTTAAGGTCGGTGGCAAGCAGGTCTGGCGAAGCCTTAAAAAACTGCTGAAATCGCGGAAATTCTGCGCGACTTGGCAAGTGAACCTCGATGAAGGCGCGGTGGCGCTCGCGGAATTTGCAGAATGGGTGCAGCGCCTTGGCCACTCCCGCGCCCTCTTTCGTTAGAGATGTCGGCCACGCTCGAAATCAGTCTGGGATGTATCCTCACCTCAGTTCGGGTTTAACAAAACCAGAGTGAAATCTACAGACAACTAGGTTGGGATAGCGTTCCGGATTGTTTGGTTCTTAGCGAACGGACAATCCCGGTTTGCAGGTAGACGAATCACACACCGTGCGCTCGGATAGCTTGCCCGCGTTCACGATGCACTCGACAACCTTCATTGCCGAGTGTCGCGCTACAATTTCTTATCAAGGGAAAAAGGCAACTCAAGTGACTGACTATCAGAAAGGTCGCGAGCGAGAGTGTTTGTATTACTCCGTATAAAAAAATCTGAACAGAAATTATTTCTAATTCGCATAGAAATTAGATCGAAAAACCGCCCCCCTCCCCTTGCCAATGAACAAAAAATATCCGATGCTTTTCGCAAAAAAATAGGGCACCCCAGCAAACGTGATTGGCAACACTCACATTATTAGAAACTTACCCTCATCCGATCGATTGGTATTGCTCTTCCGCGGCTTTGAAATATTTAGGTGACAATTGTCACAGCCCTCTAGATTCAACTTTGCTTGACTATTGTCGATCAACACATCATAGGATGTAATTAGAACGGGAGAAGAGGAGATCCACTTAAATCATTCATTGTGTTCGACGCTTATATAAATCCAGCGGCCTGTCAGATCCAATCCCGACGACCGCATGAGTTTGTATCTCTGCGACCGGACAAAGCAATTCCTAGGGGCACTACTCGCAAACTTTTTACGATCGATATCCTCACAACAACCACGAGGAATTTTGGAAAATGACTAGTGTAGAGGATCAGCCAGTTCAAGAGGTCGTCACTGAAATCATTCAGGCCGTGAAGCAGGCGAGAGAGGAGAATGGAATATCGAGATATCGGTTAGCAAAACTTACCGGCCTCCATGCCAGCACGATAAGCCTGATAGAGCGGGGTGAGAGAAGCCCGTCCCTGTTTGTGATGTTAAAGATATCGGCCGCGCTCGAAATCAGTCTGGGATGCATCCTCAGCAAAAATGAATCTCAGTGTCGTTGCGAAGATGAGCCAGTGGCATCCAACGAGGACTCAGTTCAAGATTAGCAAAACCAAAGGGGAATTTTCAGGTGGGCATTGCAATTCTGAATGTCGAGTTGGATGGTGGCACCGCGTTGAGATCGGGGTTCATCTACCCGCAGTTATTTTCGTGTAACGCTGTTCCTGTCAGGAGATGGCCGAGAAAGCATTCACGGCAGGCTGCAGCCGCGTTATCCAATTTCCGACGACGGTCTCATGGACGCGCGCCGTGTAGACAGCGGGTCACAACCGACTTCTCATGTCGACTTCTTATGTCGACTTCATCGAAGCTAGCATCGGGTAGATGGACGCTTGGATTCGGGAAGAACTCGCCATCACGTATCTCAATGATCGTTAACTTGGAGAGCGCAATCCTTCGCCAATTTCTCGATGAGTTTGGAACAATTTTCCTACTTCTTGATTTCCCGCCGAACTGATAAAAAAGGCCTTGCTCCCGGCCATATTTCATCCCGATCACGTGTGGGCATAAATGCCTGAGGCAACCACCGGACATGGCAACAATCTGTTGCCTGCCTTCAATCGCGTTTTTAACCAGTTGATACGTCTCTGCCGAACTCACCACAATATTATCACTTTGGACATGTTAACTAAATGCATCATCGTTGATATTGCAATGGTATTTTAAAGATAAAACATGCCTCGGCCGACAACTGCCTTCCTCAGACACAAATAGGCTCGGCCCTCAGCCCGGGATTCCGAGTGGATCGCAGTTTGTGCTGCGCGCCGGTGTCAGGCCTGGGTCAGAGGTCTGATACCATTAGCGATCTAAGGGCACCTAGAAATGGAATTACGCTCTCCCTATCATCGACTTGCAGAGGATATAGCTCACCCGATTCATCAACCATAAGACGGCGGAATTCCCCGCCAATTTGAAGTGACATGGGATCCCCGATATGGTAAATTCGAACACTAGAGACGGCTTCCTAGATTGCGTCTGACAGACATGGACAAATTTGATAGAAGTGGGCAAACCGAAATACCGGGTATCGAAAGTCGTCAATGGCGCAAGATTGCCCCCAGACATCGGAGCTGGGGTGGTTATTATTCGAGCCGTCGCAAAGCCCTCTATCTGCTAGGATCGATCGGCATCTTCGCCGTTTGGGTTTTCATCCTCGTCTCAATCTTCCGAAGCACCTGAGCCCGCTGCCAGTGCTCCGACATGACTGCGGCTGCTGCCACCCCGTCGCCCGTCGCCCGTCGCCCGCGCCAAAACCCCGCTCAGCAGCCTATTCGTGGATCAGCTGATGATACCCGTTTCGAATCGTGGTCTCAAATTCGAACAAGGCTACTCGGGGCAACTATTTGTCCTCGACGTAATCAACATTGCTCGAGCAGATAGGAGTGTCCGCACTCCGGATTCACTCTCCGCCATCCAGCAACTTGCCGGGCACGAGATAATTTGCGACGTAGTCTCTGACTGCATCTGCCAGCCCGGTCGTTCCGCCCTCGTAGCCACTGCCATCCAGCTTGCCGGTATCCGCACAGGTGTAGTATTGGTATTTGTCTCGCATCGTCTCGGGCATCTCGATGAATTCGATCTGCGGCTCTTTTTCCAACGCAGCGAAGATGGCGTCGACTAGTTGGATCCAGGTGCTGGCGTTGCCACTGCCGATGTTGAACAAGCCGTTGGCATCGGGGTTCTCTGCGAGGTGCAGGGTCATCTTGACGGCATCTTTCACGTAGAGGAAATCGCGCATCTGCTTACCGTCTTTGTAGTCGGGCTTGTAACTCTTGAAGAGCCCGACCTTGCCGGTCTCGACGATCTGCGCGTAGGCCTTATTCACTAGGCTGCGCATGTCATCTTTGTGGTTCTCGTTGGGGCCGTAGACGTTGAAATACTTCAGCCCGACCATGTCGTCGAGGATCTCTTGCTTCTGCGCCCACAGATCGAACAGGTGCTTCGAGTAGCCATACATGTTGAGCGGGCGCAGACCGTCGATGTCTCCCGTGTCACTCATCCCCTGCTCACCATCGCCGTAGGTGGCAGCCGAGGAGGCGTAGACGAAGCGGGCGTCGATTGACTGCGACCACAAGGCCATCGCTTTGGTGTATTCGTAGTTGTTCGCGATCAGGAAATCGGCATCGGTTTCAGTTGTCGCGGAGCAGGCACCTAGGTGGAAGATGCTCGTCACATCGCCGAGACAATCCTCAGATGCCTCCACCGCATCGATGAGCACATCGGCGTCGACGTAGTCCTGGTAGCGCAGGCCGGTGAGGTTTTTCCATTTCTCATCCCTGCCGAGACGGTCGCTGATGACGATGTTGTCGTGACCCCGGCGGTTCAGCTCCCAGATGAGGGCGCTGCCGATGAATCCGGCACCGCCGGTGACGAGGATGGTTCCTTCTGAAAATAATGACATAGCTATAAGAACTTTCTTACTCGCCTTTTTCCCCAGAAGCGTCAAGTTTTGCTCCATGAAGCCCCATCTTTCCTTTCTGATCCTCGTCGCCGTCTTGTTTGGCAAAGCAGCCATCGCCCAGGACGCCAACCCGAAGGCCGTCGACGATCGTCAGATCAAAGCCACGTTCGAGAAACAACTCGGGCGGCTCAAGGACGAAGGCAAGACCCCTGATCCAGCAGATCTCCGCAAACAGATGGAGAAGCGCAAGCACCACGCGCTCGAGCTTCCCCGCGCCCAACCGCTAAACGCTTCCAGAGGAACCGCCGGCGTCTACCAGCAGCGCCGTGACAGCGTGCTGTGCTTCGGCAACATCTACAAGTGTGACAGCTGCAACAAGTGGCACGGCAACATCGCCGGCGGGTTCGTCATCTCTGAAGATGGCGTGGCAGTCACCAACTACCATGTGATGGAGGCCGCCAAGGCTGGCGCTTTTGGTGCGATGACCACCGACGGAAAAGTCTACCAGGTGGAAGAGATCCTGGCGGCGTCAAAAGCGGATGACCTCGCGATCGTAAAGCTCGCTGGCAACGGGTTCAAGCCAGCACCGCTGGTGGCAGACACGCCCGTCGGCTCGAAGGTGATCGCGATCACCCACCCGCAGGGACGTTTCTACTCGGTGTCGGAAGGCATCATCTCGCGCTATTACCGCCAGAGCGAGCGCAAGGGATCAGGACCCGAGCGGGTAGCCATCACCGCTGACTTTGCCAAAGGCTCGAGCGGATCGCCGGTCTTTTCAGAAAACGGTGATGTCATCGGCGTGGTCGCTTCGACCAATTCGATCTATTACGACCGCGAGAAAGACGGTAGCCAGAAGAACTTGCAGATGGTTATCAAGTCGTGCATCCCGACCAGAGCGATCTTGAACCTCCTGTCCGAGGCCAAAAAAGAAAAGCCTACAGAGAAAGAAGAAGCTCCGGAAAAGAAGGCTGAGCCAAAGTCGGAAATCGAAAACAAGGCCTGACCTTAACTTCAATTTGTAGTCGCAGCAGTCGTGCTGAGCAGCTTTGGTATTGAGCTTCGATTGCAAATCGAAGTTACGCCATCGCCTACTGCGAATAGGTTTTTCAGTAGTTGCTCTGTAGATCTTGCTTAGGGCGTGGACAGGAGTGCCCGACTTACCTGGCTGCGCTTAGGGCTTGTCAGTAAATAACTCCTACAATCTGCTGGTTAACCTACAATTGATGGGGACTCCGAGCATAAAAGGCGGCCTGTTTTTGTTGCGAGCAAGCGCTGCTGAACCACGCAGTCCGAAACCAGCGGCGAGGCATCCACCAGCCGACTGCGGCTGCGCGCATCGGCATTCCACAGAGCCTTCGATCTGGCAAACTAACAGCGCCCACTATGTTTAAATTTTTCATAAATACAAAAATTGACGACATTTTTAACGCCAGCTGCTCAATCCTTAATCTTGCAATGTGAAAAAACGTTCACCCGAATTCGATTCGGGTTTGCTTATGTTTAATTTCTCTTAAATAATGCGATGGCTACGCTCGGAACACCTGGGCGGATGCCGTTTTTGTGTTTAAGAAGTCTTTTTCGTTGTGAACCAACCAACCGAACAACGATCACCAAGAAGAATTGGGGTCAGACGAATCTCAAACCGTGCAGTGTATCTCTATCTAAGATTGGGATACTAGAACCGTCGCAACAAACCAACCAAACGTCGTTCACTCATCGCCGTGGCTACCTACCAACCAAACCAGACGATCGACCCCACGCCTTTCGCGTCGCCGGCCAGTCCACCGGCGCAATTCAATCAGCCCGACGCGGGAGAGGTGACCCAGCTACGAGCTGTCAACCGTCACCTGCGCCAGGCCGTCGATCAGATCGATGAAGGGGTGATCATCCTCGAGACTGGCCCGATCCGCGAACCCGGCCCGCGGATCGTTTTCCTCAACCGCGGCCTGCTCGCGATGACCGGCTACGAGTTCTCCGACCTCCTCGGCCAGCCGGTTGCCGCGCTCTACGACCCTGAGCGACTCCAGGACTTGCTCAGTCGCCTGCCAGCTGTCGCCAAACTCGGCAAGGCCTACCAGATCCGTACCGAGATCTGTTGCCGCAATGGCACGACCAAAGCATGTGTCTGGAAGATCAGCGCGGCGCAAGACGACCACGGTCGGCCGGTGAATTTCATCTTCTCGATCAAGGAGATTCCCTCCGCCGAATTTTCGGAACTCCCGGCACCGACTCTCCTCGCCCCGCTGCAGCCGATGCGAAACGAGGTCGCGGTTCGCGTGCTCGAGCCCCCGAGCCAGAAAGTGCCTAGCGGAAATACCAGCCCGGCAGAAGCGATGGCCCCCGCCAGAGAGAAGCCCGAAGATATCTGCATCCAGAAGAGCCGGATGTATTCGCTGGCAATGGCAGCAGGCGGGATCGCCCACGATTTCAAGAACGTCCTCACATCGATCATGGCCAACCTCTCATTGGCCAAGCTAGAGGCAGGCGGAGGCACCCGCCTGCGTGAGCATATCGACGATGCCGCCACGGCCGCGGTCGGAGCGAAGGATCTCACCGATCAATTACTCAATTACGCCAAGGGTGGCGAGCACGAGAAGGTCTCAGCAGCAGACATCGGCAAACTCCTGAAGGACGCGGCCAAACTCTCGACCTACGGCGCCCAGGTGGAATGCCGCCTCGACGTGCCGGCCGATCTCTGGTCGGCACCGATCGACTACACGCAGATCACCCAGGTGGTGAACAACCTCATCATCAATGCTCGCCAGGCGATGGCCGAATCGGGTGTGATTCAAGCCTCCCTGCGCAACGTCAACATCCGCGCCTTCGATCCCATCGACCTGCACCCGGGGAAATACGTCAAGCTCTCGGTCATCGACCATGGCTGCGGTATTCCCCCAGCGAACCTGACGGACATTTTTAAATCCTTCTACACTACCAAGTCAACCGGCACCGGACTTGGCCTCGCCACCTGTTTCTCGATCGTGCTGAAGCACCGCGGCCTAATCACGGTCGACTCCGATGTTGGTCACGGCACCGAGTTCAACGTCTACCTTCCAGCCACCGGAGAGATTGCAGATCGTGGTGAGGAGATTCGCGAGGACAAGATCTACCATGGCGAAGGCACGGTTCTCGTTGTCGACGACCTCCTGCAGGTCCGCACCGTCGCCAGTGCGCTGCTGACCAAACTCGGCTACGAGGTCGTTTTGGCCGAGAGCGGCGAGGAGGCACTCGTCATCTACAAGCGTCGCGCACTCGAAGGGCGGCCGATCAATGTCATCCTGATGGACATGACCCTCCCCGGCGGGATGTCCGGCCAGGACTCGACCAAGGAGATCCTCCGCCACGACCCCTTCGCCCGGGTCATCGCCACCAGCGGCTACTTCGACGACTCGGGCAACGATCAGTTCGTCGATCTCGGCTTCACCAGCGTGGTATCGAAGCCATACGATCTCCCGACGCTCTCGCTCTCGCTGCATCGTGCGCTGAAGGATTAGTGCTCCGACAAGTCTAAACGGGGGAATGTGCGGCGAAGAAGATTTGTTGAAATACTAGTGTCACCAGCATTGGACAAATGCCTGGCATTAGGTAAGCTGCTCCGGTCATGCAGCTAACAAAAGAGGAACTGCCCCACATCATCATCGGCGCCTGCATGGAGGTGCACAAGAATCTCGGTATTGGCATGGAGGCGGACGCCTACAAAAATTGCCTCGCGATCGAGTTCCGCATGCGCGAGGTCTTTTTCAAACGCGACCAGCCCCTGAGCTTCGACTACAAAGGGCACAGCGTCGATTCCGCAGCAATCTTGGATTTTGTGGTCGAAGACATAGTGATCATCTCGGTGGTCACGGTCGATCAGTTGCTCGAAGCCCACCGCACCACGCTCACCAACTACCTGCGCCTGACCGGGATCGAGATCGGGCTATTGGTCAATTTCAATGCGGAGAAACTACGCGATGGGATCAAACGCCTAATCGTCTCGAGCGACCAACCGCAACTGCACTACAAAGATCGCCAGGAATAGCCGAACGGCCAGCGTATTTACCGCAGGCCTACTCAGGATCCGGTAACTCGATCTCGCCGATCTTTTCCATCACGCGATTGGCAAGCGTGTGGTAGCCCTCCCTGCCAGTTGCCTCGGCGAGCTCTTGCTCGGTGAAATGGAATGGTTGCCCCACCACGAGGTGCACCTGAGTGAAGCGGATCAGACTGGATCGACCGCGCGGCATCGCCTCGTAGGCGCCAAAGATACGCATCGGGATCACCAGCGGGTTCGACTTCGCGATCACCAGACCCATGCCCGGCGCGGCCTCCTTAATATTCCCATCGAGGGTGCGTTCACCTTCTGGGAAAACCACCACCTGCTTGCCGGCTTTCACCAGCCTGATGATCCTGCGGACACTCGACATGTCGGGCCGCTCCTGATCGACAGGAATCGCATGCAGTCGTGGGAAGAGCCAGCCAGATACTTTGAACCGGAAAAGCGTCTTACGTGCGAGGAAATAAATCACGTGTGGCACCGCTGAACCGAGCAGGGGCGGGTCGAGATAACTGACGTGGTTGCTGGCGAGCAGCCCCCCCTCGTGCTGATACTGGTCGAGAATTTCCCGGTTGTGGATCTTGCGGCGGAAGCCCAACCAGAAAAGAAAACGCGCCAAACAGTGGAAAAACCAGTAGACCGGGTTCATTTTCTCCATCTCTGACTGCTTGGGATCACTCATTTTTGTCCACCAATCGCTCGCCAATCCCCAGCCCCTTCGCAAGCAAAATCTCTGGAAATCCACGCCCGGAACCGCTAATACTAACAAAACTAAATACATGGAATCACACGAAGTCATCAAACAAGCCTGCGAAAAGACCAACCCGAAGGAGGTCGCTGCCGATGTCGGCGTCTCGCTCTCGCTCGTCTACAAGTGGTCGCAACCGAACACCGAGCTCGGCAGCGGCAGCCGCAACCCGCTCGACCGCGTCGATTCGCTGATGGAGAGCACCTGCGATCCAGGGATCATCCAGTGGCTGTGCGAGCGCGCTGGCGGCTACTTTGTGCGCAACCCGGAGAGCCAGTGCAATGAGGGATTCGAGGTGATGCCCGCGACCACGGAGATCGTCGCCCAGTTCGGCGCCCTGCTCAGCGAGATCAGCCGCGCCGCTGAAGATGATTCGATCACCCATAAAGAATCAGAGGCGATCCGAAAAATTTGGGAAGCGCTCAAGGGTTACACCGAGGGCTTCGTCAGCTGTTGCGAGGAGGGCGATTTCGAAAAAATCCGCCATCCGAAGAAGCTGAATATCTGAGTCGAGACGTGGGCATCGGAAGGGGCTCACGCAGAGACGCAGAGATTTATTCTTTGGGGTTAGTTTTTGCGGATGAGGGTTGAGAATAGCGAAGTATCACCTGAAGAACTCAGTTCGACTTTTTTTGACCGCAGATTAGCGCAGATGAACGCAGATTTTTCATGAATTTTTGCAGGTTGTAGCCAATGCCAAATCTCTGCGTCTCTGCGTGAGAATTTTGGTTTTCTTGCTTCAGGGCACCTCCGGAAACCTGCTGTGGAAATGGGGCGCAGAGAAAATTCCCGCTGGCGAGGCGATAAACGCTAAGCTATCTGGTGATAGTGGGCGCTTTAGCAACGAAGACAGCGGGGATTTT
>JBLHKE010000057.1:0-18102 GCA_047619485.1 Verrucomicrobiales bacterium
ATTCCTGCGCATCTTTGTATGAGGGCACCTCCGAAAACCTCATGCGGGCTGGAGCTTAATAAAATCCCGGCTGTCTTCGTTGCTAAAGCGCCCACTATCACCAGATAGCTTAGCGTTTATCGCCTCGCCAGCGGGAATTTTCTCTGCGCCCCATTTCCACAGCAGGTTTCCGGAGGTGCCCATGACTTATTTGCTGATAACCCCTAAGCTAGCCAACACGTCATGTCCCCCGAATACATCACTTCCCGACGCGCAGTCGCTATGTTCCTAGCGTTGCTGGGAAGCCTGTGTTTCAACCATGCCGGTGCCGATGATCTGGTTCTCGGAATCGATTCCGGAAAGGCACTTCAGATCAGTGGTTCCGCGCAGCGTTCGCATCAGATCGAGGCTTCGTCTGACCTAGCTACTTGGGGGTTGATCCATGCGGTGCGCGATCAGACCCAGTGGTCGTTGGATGATGTTGACGCACCTCTGTTCGGGCGTCGTTACTACCGCTTGGTCGAACGCCAGCCGTCACCAATTTTGGCACATGCGAGTTGGAAAAACTCGATCGCGCTCACCGGCGAACGCTTTCTCTCCGAACCGATCGGCGGTTCAACGGACGTCCGCTACGTGAAATTCGCGCTGGTGATGGACGGCTTGCCGAGCGTGTATTTTCAGGACAGCGCTAGCTACCCGTTCCATTTCCAGTTCGCGACCGAGAGGCTGGACCCGTTTCTCGGTATGGATTTGCAGGCATTTAACGCCCAGAGCTTGCGCATCGATGGGCAGGAGATCGTGCTCGGTGCCGTGCTGTGGGCGCCTGATGAAAACGAGTATGGCATCCAGTTGGTCGGGCAGGATTCTTATCCGCGCGAGTTCGTCCGCTTTCTCTACCAGTCGGTCGACGCAGCGATCATCAAACCTGTGGGCGCTAGCGGTTTCTACATGCCGACCTTCGAGCAGACGGCGATGGCGCGGCAGGAGATCGACTACTTGGCGGCGCATGGCATCGCCATCTCCTCTGGCGCGCGCTGGTCTGTCGGTGATTCTTGCTATTCGGACGGCTGGGCGATCGGGCGCCTAGTTTTTGTCACCGCGGCAGAAATCGACGCCGCCTACATCGCAGGCGATCTGCTCCCGACCGACATCCTCGTCACCGACGGCGTGCCTGCCGAGGTGCCGTTCGTTGCTGGGCTGATCTCCTTTGCTCCCGCGACGCCCAATTCGCATGTCGCGATCCTCGCACGCTCGTATGGCATTCCGTTTCTCTATGTCGCCGATGAGGTGGATCGGCAGGCCGTGATGGGGCACGTCGTGGTTGGTGCCGAACGCCTGTTGCGCAGCCTCGAAGACGAGTTCGGAGCTTGTCGATGGACCATCGCAGATCTCAGTGGGGCTGATGCGACGTTTCTCGACCAACTGCGCGCTTCCAAGGATCCGCCCGAATTAGAAATCGATGCGATGGTGGTGCATGGCAGCATTTCCTGGCCGGATCTCGGCACGGCGACGGTGGACGATATCGATCACATCGGTGGCAAGGCCGCGAACTTTGGTTTCCTGCGCCGCGCGATTCCCGACAACTCACCGGTCGCGATGGCGTTTACCTTTGATCTGTGGAATGCCTACCTCGACCAGCCTGTGGCTGAAGGCGGTGGCACCTTGCGGAATGAGATTGCAAGCCGGCTGGCGGGGTTCTCGTGGCCGCCGGATATTGCCGCGCTTGATGCTGCCTTGGCAGCAGTAAGGGAAACTGTCCGCAATCAGGCGGACTTTTCTGCGGCGCATCGATCAGCGATCATCGCCGCCCTCAACGCAGCTGGGTTTGACCCTGATCGGAAAATTCGTTTCCGCAGCAGTACCAATGTTGAAGACAGTGATCATTTTGTCGGCGCCGGTCTCTACGACAGCTACTCGGGTTGCCTACATGATGATACGGATGGTGACGAAGACGGGCCGTCGCACTGCGATCCGGACGAGCCGAAGGAACGCGGCGTGTTCCGTGCGATGCGCAAAGTTTACGCGAGCTTTTACAATCGGAATGCCTTCATGGAGCGTCTGCGGCACGGGATCGATGAGATCGAGGTTGGCATGGCCCTGCTCGTGCACCATTCCTTCCCCGACGAGATCGAAGCCGCCAACGGCGTCGCCACCGGCAGCCTTGTGGGCTCTGTGGACTCGACTTCATTTGCTCCAAAGCTGGTCACGCAGATCGGTGCCAACTCGGTGACCAACCCCGATGGAGGTAGCTTGCCGGAGGTGATCGATGTGACTGCCTATCGCGGGAGTTTCGGCTTCATCGCCAACCCGAAATTGCGCCAGCGATCGAGCTTGTTGCTGCTCGGTGAGGAGTCGGTGATGGTCATGCCGGACGACTATGCGGAACTCAGCGAGCTGATGATGGACGTGGCGATCGGTGTCGGGCGGTGGAGCCAGAACTACGAGTTGGAGTTCGAATACAAGAAGCTCACGAGTGGTGATCTCATCGTGAAACAGGTGCGCCATGTGCCCGATGGCATCGGGGCTGGCGTGGAGCGTCCAGCGATCGTCAATGTGCCGACGATCTGGAAATTGTTCCAGGGCGAGCGTGGCGGGGTGTTCGGCAACCACCGGTTGAAGTCGCGCTGGAGGGTCGAGTTTGATAGCCGCTGGCTCGACGGCGACGGCGTCGGCTCCTCCTTCATTCAGTCGCTCGATCTGGAGTGGCTACCCGAGGGCGTGCCGGTGACGATGATCGGGCCACCTTCGGGTTTCCCCGGGGCGACCTTCGAGACCATCGAGCAGAATGTCCGCACGCTGGTGCGCGAGACTTGGCAGTTGCCGACCGCCGCAGGAGCGACCGATTTCGAGCTCCGCATGCCGGTGCCATCGATTCAATACGACCGGATGGGCGCGATCTTTTTTCCGGCCGACTTCCGCCAGGAGAGCCAGTTGCGCGTCGAGTATTCTGCGACTTACCCGGAGGCGCAGCCAGAGTTTGACTACGACGGTGTGCTGACAACGCGCATCACCGATGTGAGTTGGTTGAAGGTGGGAGAGGTCGATGCCCCACCGCGTGACGGCAGCAAGTTGGTCCACCGGACGGTCACCGAGCGCTCGGTCGAGATCGATATCAAATTCTACTGGCCGCCGCAGCTGTTCGAAATAATCGGTGGCTACACCGCGCCGCTCGAGGCGTGGGAGGAGACGACGATCACCGGTCTGACGACCCAGCCGATCGTGATGAGCGGCTACTACTCACAGACCTACCGCCCAGAGCATCACAACTTCAGCGAGCACTTCCTCTTCGAGCCCGGGCTGGAGCCAGGCATGCCCGCGGCGACCTTGTCGGAGTTGCAGGCGCAGAATATCCGCTACTTCTACACCTACGTCTCAGGCGGGCCGACGGAGAAGATCATTGCGGTGGGATTCGATGGCAGCACGCGCCAGTTGAAGTAGATCACCCGGTGAGGAGGATGATTGCTGCTGCTGCGGTGCGTTGCATTACTGCCAACTTGGTCGGTGGGTCGTGCAGAGCAAGGCGTTGTGGACGTCTCGTCGATAGCTGTTTGTCTAAGTCTCTGTGAAGCCTACCGATGGCCGATGGGCAGGTTCGCTTGTCGCTTGAAAAAGGAAGTGGGGGCTTGCGAAGCGGCAGCAGATCCCCGAGACTGTATGACTATGAAACGCTCATTAATCTTTCTTTCCACAACGATCACGGCTGCATTCCTCGCCATTGGCGCACCTGAGAAAAAGTCTTACCCGGATCACTGGGGAAATCCTCCAAAGGTTCAGACACGTGATTTGCGTGAACTTCCGGGTGGCTATGGCAAAGGCAGCGGGACGCTGGCGAAGTGGATCCAGAAGAATCTAGATGTGGATGCGAAGGGCGAGGGGATGAAGCCGCTGTTCGATGGCAAGACGCTGGATGCGTTCGAGATTAAGAGCGGTATCGCAACGTATGAACTCAAGGATGGGGTCATTACCGGAACCACGAAAGCTGGTAGCCCGAACACATTTTTGTGCACTAAGAAAAAATACGCCGACTTCGAATTACAGTTTGAGGTGAAGTGTGACAACCAGCTCAACTCCGGGGTGCAGATCCGCTCCCAGTTGAAAGGGGACAAATACGGTGGGCGGGTCAACGGGCCGCAGGTCGAGATCGAGGCGAGCGGCGGCAACGGGGCAGAGTCAGGCTACGTCTACGGCGAGGCAGCCGGTGGATGGCTGACGCCTGGGGCGGACCGCAAACCGCACAAGCACTTCAAGGATGGCGAGTGGAACCAATACAAGATCCTCGCAGAGGGATCGCGCATCCAGGTGTGGATCAACGGCGAGCAGGTGAGCGATCTGACGCATGAGAAGATCTACAAAACCCACTCCGAAGGTCTGATCGGCCTGCAGGTGCACGGCGTTGGCAATAACGGGCCGTTCAGCGTGTCGTGGAAAAATATGAAGATTCGCGAGATCAAGAAGTAGGTAGTTGGCGGCAGCAACCCGCTGCCACGCCATGTTAGTAATCGATATCGAGGAAGTGCGAGCGCATTTCGTCGGCCTTGCGCAGCATCATCTCGCTATCGGTGCGCACTCGCCGGCAGAGCACTTTACCCAAAGACCTGAGCAGTATCAGACCGGAGGTGGGATCGTCCTCGACGAACTCGTCGAAGGTGGCACGCTCGATCGTCCACAGGCTCGCTGGACCCGAGATGACGCGGGCGCTCGAACTCGAGACGCGTGGGTCGATAACACTCATCTCGCCAACGACATCGCCACGTCCGAGGATGGCCAGTTGGATGCGGTCGCCGTGGGCGTGGACATTGATGGAGACCTTACCCGAGAGGATCAGCGCCATCGCGTGATGCTGGCGTCCCTGCACCGAGAGAAGGGCGCCGACCGGATGTGTGATGAATTGACCCACTGAGGCCAATCGCGCGCGCGCCTCGTGGTCGAGGTCGGCGACGAATCCGATTTCCGGTAGTGTCTGGGTGGGTGCGTTTGTTCCTCTCATCTGGTTTCCTTTCTCAGCATTCAGTATACCAAGTGTTTATTATTCTGAACTATTCGCACAGCGAGCCCAGATGACAGGCTCCTAGGTGTGACTCTTTCGGCACCATTGGCAGCGGCCTGAGCTTGAGTGACTCGGGACTTGCAGCGGCCAATCTTGCCCGGATGGTTTCGGATGCGCACCTTCTCCGTCATTCTTTCAATCATCGCTATACTCATGGCCTCAGCGAACGCTGAGCCCGGGAAATACAACGTCCTGTTCATCATCTCGGACGATCTCACCGCCACGGCGCTGTCCTGTTATGGTAACCAGGTGTGCAAGACGCCGAACATCGATCGGCTGGCCGCCCGCGGCACTCGTTTCACACGTGCTTATTGCCAGGGAACCTACTGCGGGCCTTCGCGCGCCTCGTTCATGTCTGGCTACTATCCGCATGCGACGGGGATGTTGGGTTACGGTAGCCCGCGCCCAGCGATTGGTGATCGAGCGACGTGGGCAGAGCATTTCAAAAACGCCGGTTACTACTCCGCGCGGGTCAGCAAGATCTATCACATGGGCGTCCCTGGTGGGATCGAGAAGGGGACGGATGGGGCGGATGATCCGCGCTCGTGGACGGAGAAGTTCAACAGTCCTGGGCCGGAATGGAAGGCGCCTGGCGATGGCGAGACGCTGGAGAATAACCCAGATGGCAAAAAGCCGGCGGTGGGTGGCAACACTTTCGTCGTGGTCGAGGCGGATGGGGATGACCTAGTCCACTCGGATGGGAAGACCGCGGCGAAGGCGGTTGAGTTGATCGACAAACACAAGGGCGAGCGGTTCTGGCTGGGAGTCGGATTTGTCCGGCCGCACGTGCCCTTTGTCGCCCCGAAAAAATACTACCCGCCGTTCATGCCCTACGATTCGATGGTGTTGCCGGAGAAGGTCGACGGCGACTGGGACGATATTCCGAAGGCGGGGATCAACTACAAGACGAGCAAGAACATGAAGATGGATGTCCGTCGGCAGAAGAAAGCGGTCGGCGGCTACTACGCGTCTGTCGCGTTCATGGATGCCCAGGTGGGCAAGGTGTTGGACGCCCTTGAGGCGGCGGGGATCGCTGATGAGACGATCGTTATCTTTACCAGCGACCACGGCTACCACCTCGGCGAGCATGATTTTTGGGCGAAAGTTAGTCTGCACGAGGAATCGGCAGCGGTACCGTTGATCATCTCGGTACCCGGCAAGAAACCGGCCGTGTGTGGATCGCTGGTCGAGTTGTTGGATTTGTATCCGACGACGGCGGCGCTCTGTGGGCTTGGGGTGCAGGATCGCTTGCAGGGAGAGGACGTCTCAGCGCTGCTCGATGATCCGGAGATGAGCGTGCGCGAGGCGGCGTTCTCGGCATCGCCGATGCAGAAAGGGTTTCTGTTGCGCGAGGAAGATTGGGCCTACATCCAATACGGTGAGAACGGGAAACGCGGGGCGGAGCTCTTCGATATGGAGAAGGATCCCAAGCAGTATGTGAATCTGGTAGGAGAGGACGCGCACGCGGATCGCATCGCCGAATTTCAGAAAAAAATGGCGGCAAAGTTGCAGCGCTTACGCGCACATGATCTGTAGTAGCGTAGCTTTTAGGCTGCGTCCGCCGAAGCGATCCCATTTACTGACGGCCAGTGCGCGAACGGAATCCAAGGGCGTCTGGCGTGTCGTCGAGAGCACAGGCCATGCGCAGACGGGACTGCCGTTTCTGACGCAGCCTAAAGGATACGCTACATGGCTGCAGCCCTCTTTAACCTAACGCCGGTCGGCTCTAGCCCGCGCGACACCGAATCGCGGCTAGTGCTTGGACTGGACGTTGCTGCGATTGATCCTTAGGTTCCGGCTATGCCGAACGAAAAACGCCCCCGCTGGAAACTACTCGCGATCATGCTTGCGGCTCCGATCGTGGGGTGGTTTGTCTTGAAGCAGTTACCCAAGGTGATCGAGGCCGGTGCTGGCGGTGCGTTGGACCTACTGATCGTCATGCTGGTTCTGGGGCTGGGGCTGACCTGGCTGATGCTGTTCAGCCGCCTGCCATGGCTGACCCGATGGATCGGGTTTGGGGTGGTCGGACTTGGCGCCGCCGTCATCAAGATAGATGGCCACACGGGTGGCTTCTTCCCGCAGTTTTCGTTCCGTTGGTCGAAACATGCCGCCGAGGCTAGGCCGGATCTGGTCGGCAAGGTGGCAGAGGAGGGCGTCCTGATTGAAACTGAGGGGCCGGAGCATTTCCCGCGATTCCTTGGTCCGGAGATGAACAACTGGGTCGCGGGGGAATTGCTCGGCGACAAGTGGTATGCAAGCGAGCCGAAACAGCTTTGGCGCAAACAGATCGGCGAGGGCTGGTCGTCCTTTTCGGTCGCCGGCGGTTTTGCATTCACGATGGAACAGCGTGGCGAAGAGGAGGTGACGGTGTGTTACGAACTTGCGACCGGAGACGCGGTCTGGGTGCATGCCGAGGCGGTACGCTTCGAGGAGTCGATGGGCGATGATGGTCCACGTTCGACCCCGACCGTGACAGACGGTATGGTGTTCGCCATGGGCGCGACCGGGATTCTCAACTGTCACGACGCTCGCACTGGAGCGCTCATCTGGGGTAAGGATGTCCTCGCCGAGGCAGGCCAAGAGGTGCCGATGTGGGCGAAGAGTTGTAGCCCGCTGGTGGTGGGCGATCGCGTGATCGTCACGCTTGGAAAAAAGGCCGAGAAGAACCTCGCCGCCTACGATGTCGGCAGTGGTGAGCTTGTCTGGCGTGCTGGGGACTACAGCGCCTCCTATGCCTCGCCAGTATTTGCGACACTCGCAGGGCGGCAACAGGTCGTGGCGATCCAGGCGAAATCGGTCGACGGCTACGACATCGAGAGTGGTGAGATTCTCTGGTCGTTTCCGATCGGCAACCCGCAGGGGAACTGCGCGAGCCCGCTCATCGTCGGCGACACGGTGATCACCAGCGGCGGTTACGGCTACGGCACCCACCGTATCGAAATTGTGCCAACGGCAGATGGCTTTGTCGCGGAGGAACTCTGGCGTAGCCGCAAGCTAAAGGCGAAATTTGCCGATATGGTGGTGCGCGGCGAGCATCTCTACGGCCTCGACGAGGGACGTTTGGTCTGTCTCAGCCTAGAGGACGGCGAGCGTGTCTGGCGTGGCACGAATTTCGGGCACGGGCAGATACTTGGCGTCGGCGATCACCTGATCGTCCAGGCCGAGAAGGGCAACGTGACGATCGTCGAGGCGAATCCAGATGGCGAGGAGATTGTGCTGGAGTTCGACGCGCTCGATCGACGCACCTGGAACCATCCGGTGCTAGCTGGAAATATCCTGCTGGTGCGCAATGACCGCGAGGCGATTGCGTTTGAGTTTCCCGAGCGCTAGTTTTGAGATGTCGGGGGAGCTAGATGTGCAAACCTCCGAACCGACTGGGAAGCACTGAGTCTGATGTCCTTGTTCCATCTGAATTTGCGTGGCCTGGTCGTTCTAAGTCGGTGGCTACTACGCGTGTTTCTGTTGATCGTTTTTACGGTCGTCACGACCTTCATCTTGTCCCGCATCGGAGCACGTGGGAATGCCCTCGAGATCAAGGGCGTCGGCTCTGGTTCTGATCGAAGCCCTAGCGGGGATCTAATTGTCGGCGCCTACAACATTGCCCACGGCCGTGGCGGCGTGGTTGGAGCATCGAATCGACGTGCTGATGGGAAGGCTGGTTTGATGGTGCACTTGAAAGCGATCGGGGAGGAGATCCGTGCGCAGGGATTGGACATCGTGGTTCTCAATGAGATCGATTTTTCGTCGAGCTGGAGCTGGCGGGTCAATCAGGCGGAGGTGATCGCCAAGGCGGCGGGGTTACCCTTCGTTTTGGAACAGAGAAACTATGATGCCTCGCTCCTGATCTACCGGTGGGAGTTCGGCAATGCGGTGCTCAGTCGTTACCCGATCAGTGAGGCGGCGCTGATCGAATACCCCGCCTTCAAGAAGGTCGAGCCATTCTTCTTCGGTAAAAAAGCGGCATGCGTCTGCAAGGTTGCGACCCCGGATTTCGATCTACGGGTGGTCGCGGTGCACCTGGAGGTTCGCGATCAGGCGAATCGACAACTCTCACAGGAAATCTTGCGGGAACTGGCGGCTGCGCGTCCAGAGCAGAGGTTTTTGATCATGGGCGACTTCAATAGCCAGGTCGTGTTTGAGGGATCTGAGCGCCTGACCTCGGCGGGTGGACTGGGGCGGACGTTTCCTTCGGCAGCGCCTGATCGGCGGATCGACTGGATTTTCTCGGGGCCCAATTTGGAGCTGGGGGAGGAACAGGTATTCGGGGGACGGTTGTCGGATCATCTGGGCTTGCGGGCGCGAGTGCTTGGCGCGGCGAATCGTTGATCCGTTCCAAAATACCCTCCGCTTTGCAATCGACATCGAATCGGCGAGAGTTAGGTTTAGGAAATGCAAATCTTCGAGAAAAAAACGCCAGATCCCCGTGTGATCGCCACCAAGACGATCTGTCGTGGGGCGGTCGTGATGATCGCCTTGTGCATTCCGATGGTCGTGTTTTTGAAGGATCCACTCTTGCCATTTTTGGTGATAGGCGGAGCTGCCCTTGGAATTAGCAGCGTGTGGTTCTTCGGCCGATCCAAGGTCGTCGTGACTCACTCGAAGGAGATCGATGTGCTGGAGAAGGCGGTCGAAGCAATGCAGGAGCGGCTCGAGGGAATGGAGGTTAGAAATCGCTTTGAGGAAACGCTGGCTGAGAAGGAGTTGGGCGCGGCTAGCGACGATTCCAGCGGTCGGGTGATGGGCAAGTCGATCGATTGATCTGAATTGCCCGAGATTGCTTGATCTGCGCGAGCACCCGCGCACACTGGCTGCTATGCCAAAGACCTTGCTCGTTTCCAATCGCCTACCAGTCCAAGTCGGCACCGACGGAAAGCCTTTTCGCACGACCGGTGGCCTCGCCTCTGCCCTAGCCGGTGCGGGGGTCGAAGCGACCTGGGTCGGCTGGCCGGGAATCTGCACGGAAGATGTTGACGACGTGGCAGCGCTGAAGGCGTCGATGGCGTCGATCGATGTGAAACCTGTGCTGCTCGGGCGTGAGGAATACGATGGTTTCTACGAGGGGTATTCGAATGGCACGCTGTGGCCGCTGCTGCATTACATGACCGAGCGGGCGCGGTTCGAGGACGAGTGGTTCGGGCTCTATCAGCAGGCGAATCAGAAATTTGCCGATGCTGTCCTCGAGGTGGCCGAAGATGGAGACACCGTGTGGATCCACGATTACCAGTTGTTCTTGCTGCCTGAGATACTGCGTGATTCGGGCAAGGATCTGAGTATCGGCTTTTTCCTCCACACGCCATTTCCGAGTAGTGAAATCTTCCGCGCCTTGCCCCAACGTAGCAAGGTGCTGCGGGGCTTGCTCGGTGCGGACCTGATCGGGTTCCATACCTACAACTACATGCGGCACTTCCGTTCGGCGCTGTTGCGAGTCCTCGGTGTCGAGTCGGACATGGATACTGTCCTAGCGGGGGATCGGTTGGTTCAGCTGGGGGTTTACCCGATCGGCCACGATCACGTTGGCTTCACTGCTGCGCTGAAATCAGATGAGTTTAAGGAGGCGCTCGCTCGGCATTCGACAGAGCTTGCCGGAAAGAAACTGCTGCTGAGCGTGGAGCGTCTGGACTACACCAAAGGGGTGCCGCAGAAGCTGACCGCGATCCGGCGCTTTCTGGAACAACACCGCGAGATGGCCGAGGAGGTCGTGTTCGTGATCATCGCGGTGCCTTCCCGCAAGGGGATCGAAGAATACACCCAGCTGACCGAGAATGTGCAGCGCGAGGTGGGGGCGATCAACGGTGATTTTGGCACGGTCGGGCATGCGCCCTTGCAGTTCCTCTATCGCAGTTTCCCACAGACCGAGCTGGCTGCTCTCTACGCTCTGGCTGACGTCTGCCTAGTGACTCCCTTGATCGATGGCATGAACCTGGTGGCGAAAGAATACATCGACTGCAAGAATGATCAGATCGGTGCGCGTCCTGGCGTGCTGGTGTTGAGCGAGTTCGCTGGCGCTGCCCAGGAGATGTCGCAGGCGATCTTGGTCAACCCGCACGACGTGCGCGAGATGGCTGATGCGATCGAGGCATCGTTGAAAATGTCGCCTGAGGAGATGAAGGAACGTCGGGATGTGATGTGCGTGAGGGTGCGTCGCAACGATTCCGCAGCCTGGGCACGGCAGTTTCTCTCGGATCTCGCTGCCGCCGCTGAGGCGAACGTGCCGGAGGAGGGGCCGCGTTTCCCCAACCTCGCGGCGGACCTGGCCAGAAAGGTGCACGCCGGGGAGAAGGTTGCCCTGTTCTTGGACTACGACGGCACCTTGCGCGATTTTGTGAGTGATCCGGATGCGGCGGTGCCAGACGAGCATCTGCGGCCACTGCTGGAGCAGCTTGCCGCCAACCCTCACGTGGATGTCGCCGTGGTCAGTGGGCGCCCGGCGAGTTTCTTGCAAAAGCATTTCTATGGCGGCGGGATCACGCTGGTGTCCGAGCATGGCTACCGCTGGTTGCTACCTGGCGAGGAGGAGTGGACGTTGATCCGTGAGCATATCGACACGGATTGGAAGGACGTGGTGCTGCCGCACTTGCAGCAGGCCGCCGATTCGACGCCCGGCTCTCACATCGAGGAGAAGCTCTCGTCGCTTGTCTGGCACTATCGCAACGCCGATCCAGAATTTGGCCTGTGGCAGGCACGAGGATTGCTCTCGGAGATCACCGACGTGACCGCCAACCTCCCCGTCGCCGTCCACCACGGGAAAAAAATCGTGGAGGTCGCCAGCCAGCTCGTGAATAAGGGGCAGGCGGTGAAAGCGCTGGTGGGTGAGTGGAATCCGGACGTCGTGCTAGCGGCTGGTGATGACCAGACGGACGAGACGATGTTCGCCCTGGAGATGGACGAGGGCATCGATTTTGTCACCGTCCACATCGGTAACTCGCCGTCGCGGGCGATCCGCCAGACAAGCATCCGCGGCATCCGCAGCTTCCTCGAGAACTTCGCCGCGGAGATCGCAAAACCCTCTTAGGAGAATTTCTGCATGCATCCTGATTTGAAGAAGAAAAAGAACGACACTTACCACCACGGCGTCATTGGCAACGGCCGCAGCTGTGCCTTGATCGATTGGGACGCCTCCATCGTTTTCTCCTGTCTGCCAGATTTCGATTCGGGCACGGTGTTCGCGTCGATCCTCGATGAGGAAAACGGCGGGCGGATGGGGATTGAGATGATCGGTGCCCACCGGATCGAACAGCGCTACGAATACAAAACCAACATCCTGGTGACGGAGTTCGAGTCTGAGGATGGCCAGACCGCCATGCGCGTGCTCGACTTCATGCCGCGCTACACTTGGGATGGTCGGGCGGGGGCGTCAGGGGATGCGCCGTCGGATATCGTACGGATCATCGAGCCGAGGAAGGGGTCGCCACGGCTGCGGGTGGACTACGACCCGCGCATCGAGTATGGCCGCTTCGCGACGACAAACCGGAGGGCATCCAAGGGGCAGATCAAGAGTTCGACTTCCGGGGTGGACGCGTCGGGTCGCAAGGTCTACGAATCGATCTACCTTTACACCGACCTTGCCTGCGACGCGGTGCTGGCTGGCGATGAGATACCGCTCGAAGCGACACGCTTCTTGCTCCTCAGTTATCATGACAAAGTCCAGCAGCCAACTGCCGACATCGCGCAGTTGATGCTGCAGCGGACGCGGACGTATTGGATGCTGTGGGCGGAACGAACCCACCTCCCCGAGAAATATCGCGAGGAGGTGCTGCGGTCAGCGCTCACCTTGAAACTGATGCAGTTCGACAACACCGGTGCGCTCGTCGCAGCGGCGACGACCTCGCTACCGGAGACGATCGGTGAGGAGCGCAACTGGGACTACCGCTTCTGCTGGATCCGCGATGGCTCGATGACCGTGGCAACCCTGAGGAGGATCGGGCACCCGAGGATGGCGAGCCGCTTCATCGATTGGATGTTGCGCACCGTGCCGACGAAGGACGATCACCTGCAGATCATGTACGGACTGCGAGGCGAGCGTGAATTGACCGAAGAGACGCTTGATCACCTGTCGGGGTATCTCGGTTCTGGGCCAGTGAGAATCGGCAACGCCGCCTACCACCAGGAACAGCATGACATCTACGGGATACTTTTGGATGTGGTGTACCAGGACATCGAAGGACGGCGCCGCACCCCGGAGCGGCTGGACCAAGTCTGGACGCGCGTGCGTTCGGTGGTGAGGAAGGTCGAGGAGAGCTGGCAGAACCCGGACAAGGGCATCTGGGAGATCCGTGGGGAAAATCGCCACTTTGTTTTCTCGAAGGTACTGTGCTGGGTGGCGGTCGATCGCGGGATCAAGATCGCGCATTTGCTCGGCAAAGATGAATGGGCGGATGAGCACGTGGCGTTGCGCGATGAGATCCACGAGACGATCTGCCGCGAGGGCTGGAGCGATGAGGCCGGCGCGTTCACGCAGTCGTTCGGCACGCCCCACCTCGATGCCTCGAATCTGCTGATGGCCGAGTATGGGTTCATCGATGCGAAGGACGAGCGATTCGTGAAGACCGTCGAGGCCTCCGAGAAGGAGTTGTGTCGTGATGGCCTGATGTATCGCTACCGCAACCAGGACGACTTTGGAGAACCCTCGAGCGCGTTTACCGTCTGCTCATTCTGGATGGTCAAAGCGCTGGCGAGTATCGGTCGGCGAAAAGATGCGCGGGGGATGTATGAGAGGCTGCTGGCCTGTGCTAACCCGCATGGGTTGTTCGCAGAAGATCTCGATTTCGATACGCGCAGGCAGCTAGGAAATTTCCCACAAGCCTACAGCCACCTAGCCTTGATCGATTGTGCCATCGAGCTGGAAGGGGAGGATGAAGAAGAGGAACCAGAGGTACTGATCGAACCGTAGGCTAGTGCGCTTGCGCGGATCTGGATGTGGGATCAGCATTTAGAAATGAAAGATTCTTTCGAGGTTCCAGCCGCCGCTACGGACCTGACTGGAATGGCACTGACAGTCCAACGTTGACGTTTGAGGCGAGCGGTTTGTTCTACAAGATCAGGGTCTTCCACGACCGCGCAGTGGCTGAATGGGATGGATTTGCTGGCGGCATTTGGGAATTTCGATCGGCTGATAAGGAGGGCGGCGAGGGGCGAGTCAAGAAGCGGTTTGAGTGGATGGATGAGAATACGCTCGAGTCGTTGACGGTTTTACATGCGAATATGGAGCTATGCCGTTCGGTTCAAACTGCGATCGGGCAGGGGCTTTCGATCGTAGTTGACTGCTCGCCGCGTCCCGAGGGGATGACTAAACACTTGTCGTATTTTGCGGTCGATCCAGGTGACCGGCAGGCGTCGGAGATGCAAGATTTGTGGTTCGCTAGCCGCGCGCTTGCGAACGGCTAGGCCGGGGTGTTCCTGATGAAGTTGGAGAGGCTCGCAGCTCGCTATCGAAGATGACCAGTGGTCGCGCGCGAAACTTGAATTCGGGTCGCGGATTACCAGATTTGTGCTCCCAGTCGAGAAGTCTGTCGATGGAAAATGGGTTCCTGGGGAACTTTGGACGAGCAGAGCCTATTACCACACAAACTCAGTCTATCAGAACGACAGCTATTTCAGAGCAGTAGGTGAAATTCCTTCTGCGAAGGCACGGGAACCCCAGCAGGAGGGGAAGTGGAAAAGTAGGCTAGAGGGTTTTAAGCCCCTGCCACTCTATTCCTCGGCGTCATCTTCGCTCTCGACGAAGACGTCGACCCAAGAGATGTAGGCCATTGGAGCCGAGTCGCTATGGCGCACACCGAGTTTGGTGACGCGGGTGTAACCACCCTGGCGATCGGTGGAAGCGGGTGCGATCTCGCTGAAAAGTTTGGTGACCGCGCTCTTCTGGCGGAGGTAGCCGAGTGCCTGACGGCGAGCGTGGACGCTGTCGCGCTTGCCGAGGGTGACCATCTTGTCTGCAATCGGCTTGAGAGCCTTAGCTTTGGCGAGGGTGGTCTTAATCTGGCGGTGCTCGATGAGACTGCAGGCGAGGTTGGCAAGCAGGCAGCGGCGATGCTGGGTCTTACGCTGTAGTTTGACGGTCTTGCGGCGGTGTCTCATGGCTCGGAATTAGGTTAAAAGTGAAAGATAAAAAGTATAAAAAATTCTTAGGGGGAGCCGGGGACTTTATCCTGACTCCCCCTAAGGTGCAATGGTTTTATCAGCCTTGTTTCAGGCTGGGATGAACGGGAGCAAAATCCCGCTCTACACACTAATCGTCGAGGTTTTGGGCGATTAGGGCGTCGAGGCCGGATGGGCCGTCCATTTCCATCGGTGCAGCGGAGCTGGCACCCTGCAGGAGTGGCTCCAGCAGAGATGGGTCGAGCTGCATGCCGAGGGTGAGGCCGAGCTCGTGGAGCTTGTCCTTGATCTCGTTGAGCGACTTCTTACCGAAGTTGCGGTATTTGAGCATCTCTGCCTCGGATTTCATCGCCAGCTGGCCAACGCTGGTGATATTGGCGTTGTTGAGGCAGTTGGCAGCACGCACGGAGAGCTCGATCTCGTTGACGCTCATGTTGAGCAGCTTTTTGAGTTCGGTGTGCTCCTCGCTGGCGGCTTCCGGCTTGTCCTCGAATTCGACCTGGTTGTCGTCGTAGTCGACGAACACGTCGAGGTGGTGGCGCAGGATCGCGGATGCCTGAGTGAGGGCGTCGTGTGGTTCTTTGCGGCCGTCGGTCCAGATTTCGAGGATGAGTTTGTCGAAGTCGGTCTTCTGCCCGACACGGGAGTTCTCCACGGAGTATTTCACGCGGGTGACAGGGGAGAAGATCGAGTCGATCGGAATCACGCCGATCGGCGTGTCCGGGCGCTTGTTCTCGTCGCCAGTGGCGAAACCACGGCCGACGCGGATCTCCATCTCAGCCTCGAACTTGACCTTGCGGTCGAGCGTGCAGATGAGCTGCTTCTTGTTGATGACCTCATACTGGGCGTCTTCGGTGATGTCGGCGGCAGTGACTTTGCCTTCCTTGTTCACGGAAATGCTGAGGCTCTTTGGATCCTTGTTCTCGAAGTGGCGGAACTTGATCTTCTTCAGGTTGAGGACGATGTCCGTGACATCTTCAACGATGCCGGGAAGCGTACCGAATTCGTGCGGGGCACCCTTGATTTTGACCGAGGTGATGGCGGCGCCCTCGAGGGACGACATCAGCACGCGGCGCAGTGAGTTTCCGACGGTGTGGCCATAGCCGGACTCGAATGGTTCGGCAGTGAACTTGGCGTAGGTATCGATGGCGGTGGACTCGTCTTTGACGAGTCGGTCAGGCATCTCGAAACGAGCTAATCTAACAGGCATGTTTTTTTATTGGGTTGATCGGGTTCCCCCTGGCGAGTTGGCGATCTGGAAGATGACCTTCGAGATTGCCCAGGGACCGACGATCGATTTTTTGTGACTCGCGGAGCGGGAATTAAGCGGGGTTTTTGGGAAAAACAAGGGGTTTTGAGGCGGGGTCAGCTTTTTTTTGGCGTCATTTGAGCCCTGGATCGAAAATTGACCGCAGATGACGCAAATTTCGTGGATTTTTTTGGGACGGGGGAGGTTGCCGAATCGAAATGACTTTCCGAGTATTGGCAAAATCACGCAAATCAAGGTGCCCCAAGGTGCTAGCCTATTTTCGGGAACGGCGACGAAGGCTCGTAGATGAGCGCGAATCTAGATCCTGATCCCAGCGAGTTGGATGTGCCGTTTGTCTGGGATGATTGACTAACCCCGCGGATCGAACTCCGAGGTGTCGCGGAGTTTTTCCCAGAGGGCTTTCTCTTCGTCGTTAATCTCGGTCGGGGGGACGATGATGACTTTGGCATAGAGATCGCCGAAGGCTTCGTCGGATTCTTTAGGGAGCCCTTTGCCGCCGAGGCGGAACTCGGTGCTGCCTTCTGTGCCAGCTGGGATCTTTATCTTGGTTTCGCCGTGGAGATGGCGGATGGCGGTGGTGGTGCCAAGCACCGCTTCCCATGGGGCGAGGCGCAGTTCGTGGATGAGGTCGCTGCCTTCGACTTGGAAATCCGGGTGGCGCTCGAGGCGCACGTGGAGGTAGAGGTCGCCTGGCTCGCCGCCGTTGATCCCCGGGTTGCCCATCTTGCCGACGCGGATCTGCTGCCCGGCGGAAATACCTTTCGGGATCTTGATTTTGACGGTCTTGTTGGCGGGGACGCCACTGTCTGGGTTGGGGCGATTAAATTTGAGCGAGCGTTGCGATCCGGTCATGCACTCTTCCAGAGAGATGAGGATATCGGTTTCAATGTCGGCGCCGCGCTGGGTGCGTGGGGCTTGCTGCTGGCCACCGTAACCTCCAAAACCACCGGCTCCGCCGTGTGACTGCTGGCCGAACATGCTCTCAAAGAAGTCACTAAATCCAGTGCCCTCGAAATCGAAACCGGCATGCCCAGCACCACCACCACCGGCGCCGCCGAAGCCGCCGCGCGGTTGTTCCCAATCGGGGCCGAGGTCATCGTATTTCTGGCGCTTCTCGGGATCGCTGAGGACTTCGTAGGCCTCGTTGATCGCTTTGAATTTGTCCTCGGCAATGTCTTTGTCCTTGGCGACATCCGGGTGGTAGCGGCGCGCGAGTTTGCGGAACCCGCTTTTGATCTCGGCGTCGCTCGCGTTTTTGTCGACGCCGAGCGTCTCGTAGTAGTCTCTGAATTTAACGGCCATTGGGTAGGCTTATTCTCGGTCTCCGGCGACGAGTGGCAAGAGGTAATAGGACGGTGGCGTCGCGATCAACAAGATGCCTATCGTGACTGCGGGAATGACTTTGTTTGTGGAAGTAGTTCTGCACGGACTGCGCTTGGTTATTTCTTCTTTAAGCGTTGGAAGCGAGTAGGTTGTGGGTTTATTTTTGAGGTGGAAGGCCGTCTGTTTTCTCCGCTACTGTAATATTCTTTGCGATGGTTGGCACTTTCATTGGTCCTAAGTTGCCTTTTGTTGCGAGGGACACAGTAACAACTTTCATGAGCCCCGATGATGACATTAAGGAACTACTAGCTGCCGGCCAGGCGGAGTTGGGGTTCGATCTGCTCTGGCAGCGTTACCGGGTGCCGTGTGTGCGTTTTCTGACGCA
>JBLHKE010000058.1:0-17998 GCA_047619485.1 Verrucomicrobiales bacterium
TTGTCAGTGAAGGCTACCTCGAGGAATGCATTCACGAGATCCGCTCATTCATCCCGACAGTGGCACTGGAGGTCGGTCCGATGGAGACCCCTGAATATGCGAAGATGGTCAAGGCAGGGTCCGAGGGACTCGTTGTCTACCAAGAGACCTACGATCCTGAGACCTATCGCGAGTTGCACACGGCTGGTCCAAAGAAGAATTTCGACTGGCGTCTCGATTGCCCCGAGCGAGCCTATGATGGGGGCTACCGGCGGATCGGTATCGGCGCGCTTTTCGGGCTAGCAGATTGGCGCACGGAAGCACGTGGGCTCGCAGCCCACCTCGAACACCTCAACCGCCACTGCTGGAAGGCGAGTTTCACCATCAGTTTTCCGCGCATGCGCCCGGCCGCGGGTGAGTTTGAGCCAAAGTTTTCTCTTCCAGATCGTGAGTTTGTACAACTCATCACCGCCTTCCGTATCACCTTCCCCGAGGTGGGGATCGTCCTGAGCACACGCGAACCGGCGGCTTTGCGGGATGCGATTTTGCCGCTCGGTATCACCAGCATGAGCGCCGGCAGCCACACCGAGCCAGGCGGATATACCGGCGAAGGGCAGGACGATCTGCACCTGACGGTCAAGGGGCGCCGCGTCGAACTCGAGGCGAGCACGCCCTGCGAAACAAAGAAGGCAACCGAGCAGTTTGGCATTGCCGACGTGCGCTCACCTGCCGATATCACAGCTATGTTGCAGCGGAAAGGATTCGATCCGGTCTGGAAAGATTGGGATGAAGCGATCCTCAACCCGACCACCGCACCATGAAAATCACGCTGAACGGCAAATTTACCGAGGAGTTTCCCGCCAAGCTAACAGTCACGGACTTGCTGGAGAAACTGGGCTTCGCCCGCCAGCCAGTCCTGGTCGAATTGAATGAGGTCGCCCTGCGCCCGCGGGAATTCGACGCAGCGATGATCGAAGACGGCGCGAGGCTCGAGATCATCCGCATCGCGGCAGGCGGTTAGCACCGCGTTGGTCTTTACTCCAACTCGATGCTGGCTGGCGGCTTGGTCGAGATGTCGTAGAACACCCGGTTGATACCGCTAACATTGTTCAAAATCTCGTTGGAAATTTTGCGCAGGAGCGCCCAGGGGAACTCGACCCAGTCGGCGGTCATAGCATCTTCGCTCACCACCGCACGCAGGGAAACTGCCCATTCGTAAGAGCGCTCATCGCCTTTCACGCCGACGGTCTTGATGGGCAACAGTCCGCAGTAGGCCTGCCAGACTTTGTCATACCATCCACTCTCCTTCAGGTGGCGCATGTAGATCGCGTCCCCCGCCCGCACGATCGCGAGTTTCTCAGCAGTCACCTCCCCCGGCACCCGCACGGCGAGCCCTGGTCCTGGGAACGGATGACGATACAAGATCTCGCGCGGGATCCCCATCGATTCCCCTAGCGCACGGACTTCGTCCTTGAACAGCTCGGCCAGGGGCTCAAGCACCTTACCTTCCTTCTGGAGGTCCAAGATCTGTTGGACGCGATTGTGATGAGTCTTGATCGTCGAGGCAATCGAGCCACTCGTGGCGCTCTCGATCACGTCAGGATACAGCGTCCCCTGCGCTAGCATTTCGAGCCCATCTGCTGCACCGAAGAACTCGTCGACGAACAACTTGCCGATGCGCCGACGCTTCTCCTCAGGATCGTCACAACCTGCGAGAGCCCCTAAAAACTTCTCTCCGGCATCGATTTTCTCCAGTTCGACACCGAGTTCTTTGAACTGAGCCATGACCTCATCGGATTCGTCCTGGCGCATCAGGCCATTGTCGATGTAGATCGGTCGGAGTTTGACGCCAGATTCCTTGAGCAACACGGCGAGCACGGTCGAGTCGACGCCACCGGACACGCCGCAGACGACTTCGCGGTCACCGACGTCCTCGCGGATCTGGGCGATGAGGATGTCCTTGAACGAGTCCATCTCGAACTTCGGACCTTCATCTAACATCCCCACATAGTTCTTGAGAATCTGCATCCCCTCGTGGCTATGAGTAACCTCCGGGTGGAACTGGATGCCGGTGAATTGATCGTCCCACCGGATCGAGACAGGCACCCCGTGCTGGTTCTTAGCAATGACCTGCGCGCCGTCCGGCAGGTCGGCACAGGTATCTGAGTGGCTCATCCAGACTTGGGATTCAGCGCTGATCCCCTCGAACAGAGCGGCGCCCGCAACTGGGAAAAGCCCGGCCTGCCCGTACTCGCGCGACTCCCCTCCCGGGACAACCTTGCCGCCGAGCTTGATGTTCAAGAGCTGCATTCCGTAACAGACACCGAGCACTGGAACCCCCAGCTCGCGCAGGTAGTCGAGGTCGATATCTGGGGCATCCTCCTCGAGCACGCTGCGTGGTCCACCCGAGAGGATAACGCCTTTCGGTGAACCCGTATCACGCAGTGCCTCCGGCTGGTAGAGCTTCGAAAAATAACCGAGTTCGCGCAGTCGGCGGACGATCAGTTGAGTATATTGGGAGCCGAAATCAATGACGGCAATCTGTGGTTCCATAGGAAATCTTGTCGGGGAAAATTGGAAAGCGGAATCTAAGCGATCCCTGGGTAGTTGACCGGCTCCTCGGTCACGACAATGTCGTGTGGGTGACTCTCTTTCAATCCCCCAGCCGTGATGCGCACAAATTCCGCCTTGTCGCGCAGTTCCCCTAAATTGTGGGCGCCGACGTAGCCCATCCCTGAACGGACTCCACCGAGAAGTTGGAATACCATCTCACTCAATCGACCGCGGTAGGGCACCCGTCCTTCGACACCCTCAGCGACGAGCTTGCCAGAGGCATTCTGACCGTAGCGATCTGACGAGCCCTTGCGCATCGCCTTTACCGATCCCATTCCACGATACTCTTTAAAGGTGCGTCCCTGCCAGTTGACCATCGCACCCGGACTCTCGCGAGTTCCTGCGAGGAGCGATCCGAGCATGACACAATCCGCACCGGCGGCGAGCGCCTTGACGATGTCGCCAGAGTAGCGGATGCCGCCATCAGCGATCAACGGCACGCCAGCGGGCCGACAGACGCTCGCAACGCGCTGGATCGCCGAAAACTGCGGCATGCCGACACCCGAGACAATGCGTGTTGTGCAGATCGAACCAGGACCGACGCCTACCTTCAATGCCGCCGCTCCAGCTGCGATTAAATCCTTCGCCCCCTGCTCGGTAACAACGTTGCCCGCCACCACTGGCGTTCCTTCGAACGCGCTGCGGAGCTGTTCGATCACCGCCATGACCCGGGTCGTGTGACCCGTGGCAGCATCGATGAACAGGGCATCCGCACCAGCCTCTTTCAAGGCAGTCGCACGATCGAGAAAATCCTCGCCAACGCCAACAGCCCCACCCACGCGCAGCTGGCCATTCGGATCTTTACAGGCGTTGGTGTATTTCTGGCGGATCTCGATGTCCTTGCTGGTGATCAGTCCAGCAAGCTTACCGTCGTCATCGATCAGTGGGAGTTTTTCAATGCGGTTTTCGTAGAGCATTTTGCGTGCGTCCTCGAGGCTCGTGCTCTTGTGGGCAGTCACCAATCGCTCGCGCGGCGTCATGAAATTCTTTACTTGGATCGTCCTGTTATCGATCCCCCAGATGTCTCGAGATGTCACCATTCCTGCGAGTTTTCCGTCGGAGGTCACGACCGGAAATCCGGAGACGCCACGTTTGCCCATCACCGCATGGAGTTCCCCAAGCGTCATGCTGCTTTCCACCGTAAACGGTTTCTGGATCACGGTGTGCTCCGATCGCTTCACCTTCGCGACAAAATCCGCCTGCTCGTCGATAGGACAGTTGCGGTGGATGACGCCGATCCCGCCTTCCCGTGCGAGGGCAATTGCGAGTTCGGCCTCGGTTACCGTATCCATCGCCGATGCGACGATCGGAATGTTGAGACCGATATCGGCCGTCACCTGCGTCGTGATGTCGGCATCCGACGGTAAAATCGCGCTCTGCTGTGGAACCAGCAGAACGTCATCAAAACTAAGACCTAGTGAAATTTTGTCACCCATGGGCAATTATTGCCGCAAGGACCGCGCTTGCAAGCCCCATGTTTAAGATCACTTAAAAAAGCCACAAATTCCTCACTGGAAGGCACTATTAATCGCCTCGACGAAGCCTGCCGCAGCTTCCGCGTGAGATTTACCCTCGCTCGGGAACAGCACGCCACGTGAGACATTGATCAGCATCGGGGCCTGGCGCGACTGCCCGGCTAAGCTCGCCACGTCCCCTCCCTGCGCCCCCAGACCCGGCAGCAGCAGTGGCAGATCATCGACCCGCGAGATCACCTCTTCACTAACATTCGTCAAACCGACGACCAGCCCGACTTCGCCTGGGAGCCCTGCATCTTGCCCACGCTGCGCCATGTCCTGAACCAACTCGAACACGTAGCGCCCGGTGTCCGTCTTCTGCAGTTCGATGTCCGCCGAGCCGGCATTCGAAGTCACCGCCAAAAGATAAACGGCGCGGTTCTCATATTTCAGGAATGGCTCGATCGCATCAAAGCCCATGAAGGCATTCAGGGTGACCGCATCGACATCCATCCGGTCAAAGTAGGCCTTGGCATAATACTCCTGGGTCGCACCGATGTCCCCGCGCTTCGCATCGAGCAGGATCGGCACTTCGTCATCGATGCGTTCGATGAGTCGCTCCAGCAGCGCGTATCCCTCCGAACCGAGCGCCTCGAAATAGGCGATGTTCGGCTTGAAGCACGCAGCGTAGGGCGTGATTTCATCAACAAAGCGCTCGAGCGCCGTCTCCAGGTCGCCTCCGATCAGATCCGGGCGCGGATCGATTCCAACGCACAGCCGGGAACCAGAAGCGTCGATCCGAGCGAGGAGCTTTTCCGTGTAGGTCATGCGACCATTCTTAACGTGCTTCTTCGCCCTGTCGAACCGATTCATGGGAATTGACATCATCCGATAGAAGGCTGAAAATTTGGCATGGCTACCAGACTCGAAAACTATGTCTCCCACGGTTCGATCTCCAACGAGATCCCGGGGAAGATCACTGGCGAGATCTGGCTGATCGGTGCCGATGAGCCGATCGCGCTAGAACTCGAGGGCAACCCGCACGCCGACCTAGCGGGAACCCGCCTGATCTTTGAACACTGCGAGCCCGAGCTAGATGAAGGGGAAACGGTGCCAGAGATGGCTCTCATGCAGCGCGGAATCGCAGGTGACGTTACCGGCTCGAAGCGTGTCTACCATCGGGAAAAAATCCTCGACGACCCCGATTCCAACGGCCCGCGACTAGTGAACAGCCTCTGCATCGAGTGGTACGACGCGCAGGGTGATCGCTTCGTCATCGACTCGGCCTCGTTCTACCTCTATGCGGGCGAGCGAATCTGGGAGATGGATGCCGAGACCGAGCGCGCCCAGCTGCTCGCCAACACCGAACGTTTTCAATCTTTCATCGAGCGGATCGCCAACCGCATGACGGACACCGATCGCTCGGCCGAGGATGAGGACGAAGACCTCCGACCGCTGGATGAGTTCCAGTGGGAGCAGCGCCTGCAGGAGTCCGATCGGATCACCAAAGCCTACAGCGAGGCGATCGACAAATATCAAGATCTGCCTGACCAGGAGAACCTCGTGGCGGCGGCGATGGGATTTGACTCGAAGTCCGAAACTGAAAACGACCACCGCTGGAGTCCGGCGGAAGAGGAATCCGACGGCGATGACTTCCTTGATTTCGACGAACTCGACCCCGACGCCTGGCTCAGTTCGGACGATACGGATTTCGATAGCCACCCGCTCTACCAACGGGCGCAGGCATTCAGCAGTCGCCTATTGAGTGAGGCGCAGGATCTGTCGCTCCTCGATGACGATGACGATGACGATTCGATTTCCCCAGCACAGACCTTGGTTTTCGCCAGCATGGATCTGTCGACCAAATTGGCTGGAGCCTTGAATGGAGTCGCGCACAGCGACCCGGAGCCGGGGCTTGTCGTCGCATGGTTGAAACGTGGATTGCCGATTGTCGACAGAGCTCTTGCTGGAGCCGAATCGGCTCACGCGCAAGGATCAGCGCCAAAAGACTGGATCGAGGCGGCAAAGAAGGAGCTGTTCGAGATCCGTGCAGGCATGCTCGACCTGATTCAGGAATACCGCAGCCAATTGCCTTAATCTGACGGCTGTTCGCCTACCAGCCGAGCAGCCAGATCAGCTCGCCGGCCGGCTTTACCGCAGCGGCAGGATCCCCTGCCCCTCCTTCGAGAATGCGCGCGACCACCGGTCCTTTTTTTTCTTCACCAGTGACAAGGAAGCATACGCATCGAGCCGCATTGATCACCGGGTAGGTGAGCGTGATGCGGTGCGTGTCGAACTTCTCGACGTAGTTCTCCATCACCCAGCGTCGCTCTTCCTCCAACGCGACTGTCCCTGGGAACAAGGAGGCGGTGTGGCCGTCGTCCCCCATTCCTAGCAGGACGAGATCGTGCACAAAAACTTCGTCCCCATCGCCCTCAGCCCACTTCCGCATCGTCGCATCACAGCGCTCCGCCGCCACCTTCGCCCCATCTTCGGCCTCGATGCGCAAGACGTTCTCACTCGGGATCGGAACATGGTCGAGCAAGGCTTCACGCGCCATCCGGTAGTTGCTCTCATCGCTATCTGGCGGCACCGAGCGCTCGTCACCGAAGGTGATCCGGACGCGCGCCCAATCGATCACGCCTGCCTCCAGACCCACCAGTGCCTCGTAGATCACCCGCGGCGTAGATCCGCCACAGAGACTCATCGAAAACACCCCATCATCGGACTGTGCAACCCTGGCTCGCTCGACGATGAGCGCCACTGCGGCATCGACAAATCCGTCGCCAGCTCTAACAACTTCGGTAGCACTCATCACATTACCATCCCGCCATCCACGGTTAGAACTTGACCAGTCACGTAGCGTCCACCAGGCCCGGCAAGGTATTCTACCGCCGCTGCGATGTCGTCGACGCTGCCGAGTTCCCCGAGCGGGACGTTGCCCATCACCTTCTCCTTCACCTCATCCGAAAGCACGTCGGTCATGTCCGTCACGATGAATCCCGGCGCGACCGCATTGACAGTCACCTTGCGTCCGGCAAACTCACGCGCCAGCGATTTGGTCAAGCCGATCAGCCCCGCCTTGCTCGCCGCATAATTTGCCTGCCCCGCATTCCCGATCAATCCGATCACCGAACTGATATTGATGATCCGCGCGCCGTCCTGCTTCAGGATCGAGCGCTGCAGAGCCTTCACCATGTGGAAGGCACCCTTCAAATTCGTGTCCAAAACCGTATCCCACTCCTCGCCGCTCATCCGCATCGTCAGGTTGTCACGAGTCACCCCGGCGTTGTTTACCAATATCGCGACCGGCCCAAGATCCGCTACCACCTGTTTGCCGAAAGCGGCCACAGCATCACCATCGGCCACATCTAAGGCATAAGCTTTCGCCGAATCCGAAAATTCGGCGTTCAACTCGTCGGCCGCGGCGCCACACGAGCCTTCGGAACGGCTCACCACCGCGACTTTCGCCCCGCCTTCAATCAGGCGGCGGGCGATCGCTTTTCCGATCCCACGACCGGCTCCGGTGACGACTGCGACTTTTTCAGCGAAAGGTTTGGACATGTCGAGAGTATTCCCACCGCTCTCTGGAATTGCAAGCAGCAGGCGCAGCAGAACTCTTGCCCAATCCCTATCCCTGCCTACAATACCCTCCCACCATGCCAGCAAACCGCATCGACCAAACTTTCGCCGATCTCAAATCCAACGGCAAGACCGCCTTCGTCGCCTACATTTCTGCGGGCGACCCAGACATCGACCGCTCGCTCGACGTAGCGCACGCGCTCGTCCGCGCTGGCGCCGATATCATCGAGCTTGGAGTCCCCTTCTCTGACCCCCTCGCTGACGGCATCGTCAACCAGATGGCTGCCCAACGCGCCCTGGAAGCCGGTTGCACCACGGTAGGCGTGCTCGACCTCATCCGCCGTTTTCGCCAGACCGACAATAACACTCCAATCGTCCTCTTCACCTACCTCAACCCGATCTACACCTACGGGTTCGAAAAGTTCCACACCGACGCCTCAGAGGCCGGTGCCGACGGCATTCTAAACCTCGATCTGCCGCCAGATGAAGAGTCAGAAAACGAGGAACTGCGTGATGCGGTCGGGCTAAAACACATCCGGCTGATCGCCCCCACCACCCCCGACGATCGCATCTCAATTATCGCCAAGCAGGGTGAAGGCTTCATCTATTACGTCTGCCAGGAAGGCGTCACCGGTGCCCGCACCGAACTCGCGACGTCGATCGACACCCAAGTCGCAAAAATTCAACGCGCATCGGAAACGCCAGTGGTGGTTGGCTTCGGCATTTCGACCCCAGAACAAGCCGCAACCGTCGCGGCATGCGCAGACGGGGTTGTCGTCGGCTCAGCCATCGTCAAAATCGTCGCTGCTAACGGGGATCAAGCAGATCTAGCAGACAAGGTCTACGAGTTTGTGAAACCCCTTGTGGACGCCACCAAGTCGGTTTAAAGGCCTCACAGAGACATGCTTAAATTCACAAAAATGAACGGCGCAGGCAACGACTTCGTCGTCGTCGACAACCGTGACAACGCGATCCAGCTCAGCAAGGCGCAAATCGAGAACGTCTGCGACCGCCACCGCGGGGTCGGCGCGGACGGTTTCCTCGCAGTCGAGCCGTCAGAAAAGGGATCCGACTACCGCATGCGCTACTACAATGCCGACGGTGGCGAGGCCGAGATGTGCGGCAACGGCGCGCGCTGCTTCGGCCGCTACGCGAATCGCCTCCAAGGAGGAAACGCGCAAAAGATCAGCTTCGAAACCATCGCCGGGGTCATCGAAGCGACCTTCGAGGCCGAGAATGTCCGCATCCAGCTGAGCGAACCATTCGACCTCCAACTCAATACAGAAATCGAGCTCGGTGGCAAGCTGACCAAGGTGCACAGCGTCAACACCGGTGTCCCGCACGCGGTCGTCATCGTCGATGACATCGCGAACGTAGATATCGTGCCCCAAGGTGGTGCCGTGCGCCACCACGAGCACTTTGCCCCGGCCGGAACCAACGCCAACTTCATGATGCAGCTCAGCAGCGACAGCATCGCGATCCGCACTTACGAGCGCGGCGTCGAAAACGAGACTCTGGCCTGTGGCACTGGTATGGTCGCCAACGCCATCATCCACAACCAACTCACCAACGCCCAACCCCCGATCAACGTCCGGGTCGCTGGCGGCGACATTCTGCTGGTCGACTTTGAGCGCGACGGCGACCAATACAAGAATGTCACCCTCACCGGCCCAGCCGATTTCGTGTTCGAGGGAGAAATAGAAATTTAACATGTGGCGGCGGTTTGGAATCGCCAGTCCCACAGCCCAAGGAAGAATCTAATCATGTTCGAAGGAGCCCATACCGCCCTAATCACCCCATTCAACGCCGATCGCGAAGTTGACGAGGCCGCATTCCGCGCTCTCATCGACGAGCAATTCGACAACGGCATCAGCGGCATCGTTCCCGTCGGGACGACCGGAGAATCGCCGACCCTCAACAACAAGGAGCACCGTCGCGTGATTAATATTGCTGTCGACCAAGCGGCGGGTCGAGGTCACGTCATCGCCGGCACCGGCTCCAACTCCACCCGCGAGGCCGTCACCATGACCAAGTTCGCCGAGGACTCTGGTGCCACCGCGAGCCTGCAGGTCTGCCCTTACTACAACAAGCCGTCGCAAGAGGGACTCTTCCAGCACTACAAAGCGATCGCAGAGGCGACCAAGCTGCCGATCATCCTCTACAGCATCCCCGGCCGCTCCGTGATCGAGATCACGGTCGAGACCCAACAACGCCTCCACGAAGCCTGCCCGAACATCTGCGCCATGAAGGAAGCAGGCGGAGATGGCAGACGCATCGACGAAATCCACGCCGCACTCCCGGCCGGTTACGAAACACTCAGCGGCGACGACGCGCTGACGATCGACTTCATGCAACGCGGAGCCAAGGGCGTCATCAGTGTCGCCGGCAACCTCATCCCCAGAGGGATGTCTGACCTAGTTGCCGCCATGGCCTCTGGCGACACCGATACAGCCAAGAAAATTGATGCCCAATTCAGCCCACTGTTCAACGCCTTCCTGAAGCTCGACACCAATCCCGTCCCCATCAAAGAAGCCATGGCTCTGGCAGGTAAGTGTAGCCCACTCCTACGCCTGCCGATGGTTCCCCTCACCGACGAGAAGCGTGCCGAGCTCAAAGCGACCCTCGAACAGCTACACCTGTTGTAACCTCGATTTGCGATCGAAGACCCAGCCCAACAAAGAAATGAAAATTCTAGTCACCGGAGCCAGAGGCCGCATGGGTCAAACCGTCGCGGCCTGCTGCGAAGCCGACCCCGAAGTCGAAACTGGAGCACAGATCGATGTCGGCGATGACCTCCCCGCCGCACTAGAGAAATGCGACGTCGTCATCGACTTCAGCTTCCACACCTTCACCGAGGAGCTACTTAACGCCTGCATCGAACAGAAGAAAAACCTCATCATGGGCACCACCGGCCAGAGCGACGAGCTCATCGCCAAGGTCCACGAGGCAGCCAAAACCCTCCCCATTGTCGCCGCACCGAATTTCAGCGTCGGCGTCAACACGCTCTTCTGGCTCACACGCAAAGCTGCCGACATCCTCGGCCCTGACTTCGATCTCGAGGTCATTGAGATGCACCACCGCATGAAGGCAGACGCCCCCAGCGGCACAGCCAAGCGCCTCGCCGAAGTCCTCGCCGAAGCCCGCGACCTCTCCTACAACGAGGACGTCGTCCACGGGCGCGAAGGCATCGTCGGCGCTCGAACCAAAACCGAGATCGGCATGCACTCGATGCGCGGCGGTGACGTCGTCGGCGACCACACCGTCGTCTACGCGAACATCGGTGAGCGCGTCGAACTCACCCACAAGGCCAGCAGCCGTGACACGTTTGCCAACGGTGCCATCCGCGCAACTAAGTGGCTCGCCACGCAAGCACCGGGACGCGTCTACGATATGCAGGACGTCCTCGGCCTGAAGTGATGACCCGCTACGGAATCGCTCTGGGCAGCAACCTGGGCGATCGCCTGCGATCCATCGAGGAAGCCAAGCGCCGCCTCTCCGTGAGTGGCCGCATTCTCGCCTCCGCCCCGATCTACAAAAGCGCCCCGGTAGACTGCGCCGCAGGGGATCCGGACTTCTACAACACCGCGCTCGAGTTCGAGACAGACCTAGATCCCCTATCGCTCCTAGAATTTACCCAAGGCATCGAGAGATCGATCGGCCGTAAAGCAGAGCCTCACCCAAACGCCCCCCGGGAGATCGACATCGACCTCCTCTACCACCTTCCCAAAACCCGAGCCTCTGCGGCTCTGCGCCTCTGCGTGAGCCAGTTCCAGAGCCCACGCCTACAACTCCCCCACTTGCGCCTCCTCGAGCGCCGCTTCGTTCTCCACCCGCTAAACGACATCCGCCCCGATCTCGTCATCGAGAACAAAACCATTGCCGATCACCTCGCCACCCTCCAATCTGAGGAACCGCCACTCGTCATGGTTTCCCCCTGCTCAAGCCCAGAAAGACTCGATCGCCTAGCCGCTGCAAAAGCTGCCGGCGAACAGATCGTCGCCATCACCGCCTACGACTACCCGACGGCTCGCCTCCTTGACGAAGCCGGTGTCGACCTCATCCTAGTAGGCGATTCTCTCGGCATGGTCGTCCTCGGTCACGAGGACACCACCAGCGTCACCCTCGACATGATGCTGCACCATACCAAGGCCTGTCGCCGTGGCATTAGAAACGCGATCTTGATCGCTGACCTCCCCATCGGCACTTACGACACACCAGACGAGGCACTCGCATCCGCCCAAGCACTCAGCGCTGCCGGTGCGGATGCAGTCAAACTCGAAGGCGGATTACGCCAGATCGAAAAAGTGGACATGATTGTAGCTGCGGGAATCCGCATCATCGGCCACATCGGCATGCTCCCACAACGCGTCCGCGAAGAGGGTGGCTACAAGAAGAAAGGCAAGACCGGCGCCGACCTCGACCACATCGTCGCCGGAGCACAAGCTTTGGAGAAGGCTGGCGTCGACGCAATCATCATCGAGAGCACCGTCCCGGCAGCAGCGACGCGCTGCATCGAAGCCGTCGACATCCCTATCATCGGCATCGGCGCCGGCAGGAATTGTGATGGTCAAATCCGAGTCGTGCACGACGTGCTCGGAAGCTATCCATGGTTCGTCCCAAAGTTCGCCAAGACCCACGCCGACATCGCCGGGGAGACGACCCGTGCCGCCAAGAGCTACATCGACGCCGTGCGTGCCAAAGAGAGAGCCTAGCGGGTCCGATCCAGCCTTACTTCCCTGCCGCCTTCCGAGCCTCCTGGTCGGCAAGCGCATACTCACTCACTTCCAGTTTCGTAAATTTCCCCAGCCAGTTTTTCAGCCGCCCTACCATCCCGAAGGCCCCCACCTGCGAAAAACACTGCTTGAGACTGCCGGCTGTCACCACTTGGGCAAACGCCTGCCTGGCATGTTGTTCCCCCGCAGTCCCCATCGCCCGGCACCGTTCGGCATCGCCCAACAAACTCGCTACCGCCGCAGCAAAATCACCTGGCTGGCGCTCATCCACCAACAGCCCGGTCTCGCCCTCGATGACCATTTCCGGCACTCCGGCGAGCCTGGTCGACACGCACGGGAGCGCGGCCGCCATCGCCTCCATGATCACGGTCGGTAAATTGTCTTTGCCACCGTTCTTCTCGGTCACGCATGGCAGCACAAAAATCTGAGCCTCTCCTAGCAGATCCACAATCTCCGGCTGACTCTTCGGCCCCACGAGCTGAACAAGATCTCCTACCTCGAGTTCGGCGATCAACGCCAGTAACTTCTCCTCCATCGGGCCGTCGCCGACGATGACACAACGGAAATCAGCCCCCCCGAGTTCCCTGATCATGGCGCAGGCCCTCACCAGGTCATCGAATCCCTTCTTCTCGATCAACCTCCCAACGCTCAGCAACATTGACGGGCGCGCTTTCTCCACATGCTTCGCCCGCTCGAACGGTTCCAGATCGAGACCGTTGTAGACCCGTTTCACCTTCGTCGCCTCGGCCGGAAATTTCCGATTCAAAAAAGCTGCCGTGTAATCGCTGACCGTCACCACCATCGACGCCTCCGCCATCAACTTCTCCAGACTCACAGCACAGCCCGAATCCTCGAAAATGTCGTTCGCGTGCCCGGTGAAACTAAACTGCATCGCGTAGAATTTCTTCAGCCACCAGCAACAACGCGCCCCAACGCCAGCGAAATGCGAATGCGCGTGCCACACGCCCGCCTCGCGCATTTTCACCCCCACATAGGCAGCCTCGTAAACCCTCATCTTATCCGGCGCCTTGCCCCAGTGCCGCAAAGTCAGCACCACCTCTTGCGGCAACAGATCAGCATCCTTCATCCGCGTAACCTCCGCCACCAACTCCTTCTCCGGCGGGAGGAAGTGCACCCGACTGATTAGATCCGGAGGAAAATGATCTTCCAGCGGTTCATCGCGAGTGTCACGGATCGAGAAGAGCATTGGCCTCAGTCCCTGCCGCTCCAACTCCAAGATCTCCCTCACACAGAAGGTCTGGGTGAAGGTCGGGAATCGCTCGAAAACGTATGCCAGGTCTGGCTTTCTAAAAGAGGTATTCGACATGCAGAAGGGGTAGCCGCACGAGTGATCCAGCGGGCTCTAATCAGCGCAACATCCGGTTGGGGGGTGCCGCAATACGTGCAGTTAAACTGCCCCTACACCGCCGCGTCAATCAATAACGAACGGTGCTAGTCAAGCAAAGGGAGCGGTGCGCACAGCGGCTGTTGTTGACCGGTAGGAACGTTGGCACGGTTGCCAGTGTGACAACCACGCCCGCCGGTCACCTCAGTCTTCAGCTCTGGGAAAAACCAGAAATCACCCCTTCGCTAGCGAATCTAGACTACTGCCGTAGACCGACTTCGAGCTGAACTCGCTCGGAATGAATAGCTCTGGGGCACCGGCGAGGGATTCGGAGAAATCTAGCTCCCAAGAGTGCAGTGAGTCACGCAGGTAGCGCGGCAGGTCAGAACGATTGGCGAGGGCTTCCGCGAGACCCAGTTCGTGATTCTTCTCGATCTCGTTAAGCATCGTTACGTCCATCTCTGGAGCTTCGACGATGTGCGCCCCCATGTAGTTCATGACCTTTTCACCATACGTCCCTACCCAAGAAGAATCGCCTGCCTCGTCGAACTCCACCGGTGTGCGGATGATCAGGTAGTCAGCGTTGTCAGCAAAGGACTCTCCAATTGCGACCACCTCATCCGAAATCCCGACATGGTTTGGCACCGGAACAACGATCGTCAGTTCAGCCTCCATCTCGACCAGTAGATCAAAAATCTCTTGTTCATGAAAAAACTCGGCCAGCGTCGCACCGTCACCAGTCGCGATATCGATCACCGTCACATCGGTCTGATCCAAGAACGAAATCAGGTGCCCCGCCTCCAACTCGTCTTCAAGATTCCAGTAGGTGGGATGCCCGAGGCTCGACTCCGTGGTCGAAACCGGAAGATACCCTATCTTCTTCCGAGACATGAACTGCTCAAAGACACGGGAAAAAGAGGATTTCCCCACCTCTGGGAGATCGTTAAGAATTAGTATTAGCTTTTTCATGATTTATCAGAAGTAAATGAGAATACGGAAATTATAAGATTAGACCATAATTGCAAGAAGTTTCGTTAAGAAACATGAAATATTTCGAGATGTGAAATACATGCGTTTTTACAGCCTCAAAGACCATGTTGGAGCTCTGCCGCGAGTGTCTAAACGCGCGACAATCAACGATCGAGGATCTCAATCAGCTCCGGCTGGCCCACTGAACGGCAGATGAAATTAGCAGCCCTCCGGCTATGGCAGCGAAATCTCGACGCGATAGAATCGGCGCACGCTGTCGACCGGCAGGCCTCCGGTGGTCGATCCATCATCAATCCACTCGAACGCCATATTCTCGGTGACTACCATCAGTTCACCACTCGCATACTCCCAGCTGCTCAGATCATCGGAAAATTCGATTCGGTAGACCCGGTTCGGCAAGGCGCGAAATACCATGGAGCTCGTCCCGTTTTCATTCATTGTGAGGATCGGCAGCGGCTGGTCGGCCAAATCTATCAGAATTGGATTTGTCCCCGCGAGGTACTCGAATAAGTTGCTGGCACCATCATTGTCGAAGTCCCCGTCCGAGCCATGCACCCCTGCCGGATTGTTTGCGTCAAGCCCGTGCAAGCGCTCCCAGTTGTCAGGTAGTGTGTCGCCATCGGTATCGGGTAGATCAGCGACCGCCGAAATCACCAAGCGCGTATCGGTCAAAGTGACATCACCGCGCTCGTGGACCACACGGATCTCGTGCAAGAAATTCGGATCTCCATTGTAGACGTTCGGCAACTCCACCGCAAGGGCGTCGTCGCTCGGCCCCTCGTTGCGGACGATCGATAGCGCCGCCGGATCAAGTGGCACCGCGTCGATTGTGACCTTGAACTCCGAGAGCAACTCAGCGTCGGAGCTGGTGGCACCGAGAGACTTGTCAAACAGCACCTTCATCACGTAACTCCCGTCAACGGTATCCCCGTCGACGGCCGGAAACGCGATGCGATAGTTCACCGCGTAGCCAGTATTAAGAGCGCGTTCGATCGTTGTAAAATGGCCGGCAGAGTCATCGAGAGAATTGTCTTCCGATGAGGATGCCTCCTTAAAACGCACGCGCAGGGTCGCAGTTCCAGACGTCGGGATGTCCAAGTATTCGAAGCGCCACTCTCTGGCGAAGCCGCTGTCTCCGAGTTGCCCCGGCACTGTGACGGCAGTCGCACGCGCCCAGTTGCCATCGCCGTTGCCGTTGTCGGTCGAGTCGTTCCCCGCATCGCTGTCCAAGACGTTGAACCAAACTTCCGTCACTGAGGCATCGCTCAGCACGACCGCACCATAGCTCGAGCCACCGACAGTGTCCCCACCACGTGGGAAGAGCAGCGTCCCGTCCGGCCGCTCGAGGTCCAAGTAGAAGGTCTGGGTCTCTGTGCGGAAGATCGAGGCGCGGCCACTACGGTTCAGGAACGCACGAGTGCGCAGAACGTGGAAGCCTTCATCCAAGCCATTTGCCTGCTCACCACGGTCGTTGTGCGGGTAGTAGTTCACCGTCGTCGGGTCGAATCCCGTGATCTCAAACTGCGTCTCCATCTTACGCTTCAGATCGATGTCCCGTTGCGAGAATGGGAAGCGATCAGCTGCATTATCTTTGTGAACGCCAATTTTGTATCGCAGAACAGTCCCATCCGGCATCGCGGGAAGGTCACCGAACCACCAGACTGGTGTCCCCGGTTCCCCCTCCGTGGTTCCGATCATTTCTGCAACCTGAGTCGTTCCGCGCCCGACACCATTAGACCCCTCTGGAAAAGTCGTCCCATCGGTCGTGTAGTAGACCCAGGCCTTCTCTGGATCCTCCAGATTGCCAATTTTCACCGCCAACTCCACGAATAGGTTCGGTGTCACCACGAGTTGTGGCATGCCGCCGTCCACAGTTCCCTCTGGATCGTGGTAGATCCAATCAACAGCTCCAGTATCCGTATCCAGTCCAGCACCATCGCTCCGGGAGATCCCCGAGTTCCCGTCCCTTGAAATCGACATCTCCCAAGTCTCCGCACCGACCGAGCCAATCACGTTGCGAACGGTGTCAGTCGCAGCAAATTTCTCCACCGTGCGATCGACGTATTGCATCTGTTCGTAGCCCGTGAACAAATCCTGCGCCGCGCTCTCGAAAAACCGGTCGTCGGGCGGCGGGTTGTCGCGCCCATCGCCGTCGAGGTCGACACCGCCGTCGAGTTTCATCAGGATGTTCACCGCCGAGCCATCAGCCCGCGCCAACAAGCGCAACGCGCTCGAGTCCGTCACGCGCGGGATCATCGCTCTGTGATCGTAGGCCGGGTCTCCATCACGCCCATCCGTCCGCTGGTGCGCCATCATCGGTGCACGTTCGCCACCTTGGTAGATCTCGATCGAGCGCACACTGTCTTCCCCCTCCCAGAGGCTAGGTAGCCGCGGGTTATCCCAGCTGAACGCAAAGTAGCCACCCGATGGAACCACCGGGAAGTTCCCGCCTCCATCGCGCAGTTTTCCATCGTTGCCGACGCGTACGGTGAATCCTCCACCGTACTGCGAGTAGTTCCTCAGATGTGCATCCGCAGGAAAGCTCGAAACCACCTCGCGGGTAGTCCCACCAGTGTAGGGGCGCGTCATCATGAAGATCGCGACGGTCGCGTCGGCGTCGGTCATCGAGCCGTTCTCGCGCTTGTCGCGCATCTCCCAAGCCGCGAAATCTTGGTCTCCCCACTTCGGGATCTGATCACCACGGACAAAATCGCGCCTCGCTTTCAGCGCCCCCGTCACCCACTGCTGACCGTACTGCCCGAGGAAAGGCACAAGGGCTGGCTTGGGGAAATAATCGGGAGCGCCCTGGATGTTGTAACCGTCCGTGTAGACGATCGGCAACCCGGCCCGCGTCAGAGTGTACTGAAAGACGGAAGGCCGATCCCCCTCCCCCATGTAGTTGTTGTCATGGCTCATCGGGTAAGCGACTCCGGTCACGACACCTTTCGTCCCGTATCCAGGTTGATCGTAGCCGAAGAGACTGTTGCCGATCCCACCAAAGCCACCAACGGTGTTGAGGAACTGATCACTGGCGATCCGCATGCCTGTTTCCAGGTAGCCGTTGTCATCCGGCGGCGAACCGAGGTGCTCACCGAACAGCAGCGCATCGTCCCTCGCTAGCGAGTTCTCAAAAACAGTGTTGCGGTGGTTGCCCCAGTCGCTGTGACCACGGGTGATGTTGAACTGCTCCTGGATCTGGCCGTTGTAACCTGATCCCGAGGAATCCTTGCCCTCCCCGCTCTGCTGGCCAAAAAAGTACGACGGCACATGCTTCACCGCGTCGAGACGGAACCCGTCTGGCT
>JBLHKE010000059.1:0-17893 GCA_047619485.1 Verrucomicrobiales bacterium
CATCATTGTCGACTACCCTGAGGAGTTCAAAAAGGAATTCAGCTTCGAGCTCCCCGCCAACAGCCACATCCAGATCTCGTCCGACGGAAAGTTCGCGATGGCCAGCGCACGGATCAAAACGAAGGAAGATGAATCGCTATCCGATGCCCTCGAACGCGAGGTCGCCGCCGAGCAGGAAGATCAGGACCAGAGAAAATCCATCGCCCGCCCTGCCAGCCAGATCAAACCCGGCAACCCGATCTACCTCCGGGTTATCGATCACGACCGCAACCGCAGCGACGCCCAAGATGAGGTTTTGATCAAAATCAGAGCCTCCAGCGGCGACCTAGTCGGCGCCAGCCTCAACGAGACCGGCGCGCACACTGGCATCTTCGAAGGCACCGTCGCGACCGGCGAACTCCCCGCCGGCGCGCTCGCCAGCGACTCGTCCATCGACCACAGCCCGCTCATGGCGATCGATCGCGATCCTCAGACCTCCTGGATCAGCGAGCCCGACGGCGCTGCGCCCAAATCGATCACCGTCGACATGAAAAACCTCTACGCGGTCGACACCGCCGTCCTCCACGCGACCGAACCGGTGCGCACCCAACTCCACGGCAGCCACGACGGTCGTTTCTGGTATCCACTAACAACCCCACCAACGGAACCGCTGCCAGCGAAATTCGGAGCAATGACCCAGTCCATCTACGAGGCTGTCCCAAGTGAACTGAAATCCTGGAAACAAGTTACCGACTTCGTAAAAAGCCAAAAACCAAAGAGTGGGGGCGTTTCCCCCCAGAGTCTATCAGCCGAAGCCCAACCTGCCGATGAAGGAAAACCCGCCCCCACGCACTCCGTCCTCTGGCAGGGCAAATTCCACCAACCGCGCGATGGTGCCGTCCGCTTCGAAATCAACGCTGCCGGCGGCGCAATCTACATCGCCGGCCACGCCACCGTCGGCCTCAGTGCCGATGCCTATCTAAAAGCCGGTCTACACGACCTCGCCCTATTCGCCACTGGGAGCGGTTCTCTCAGTGCCACCCGCGCCATCGAGAATCCCAACAACCCCAACGTGACCCAGGTGCCGTTCACCGCAGAGGACTTCAAGCTCGAGGGTGAAGAGATCGCCCCCACGGCCGCCGAGGTTTCCCAACAGCCCGGCAAGCTCACCTTCAGACTACCCCCAGCCGAACTCCGCTACCTGCGCTTCACCTTCGACGAATACAAGGGTGAATCCATCGCGGTGAACCACATCGAGATCAGCGGTGGCGGCAAGACACACATCCCCACGGAGGCCGACATCCTAGCATTGGCAAGAAACAATATCCTAGAGATCGCCGCAGGAGACACCGTCACCGGCACCTACATCGACGCCGTCACTGCTGGCGGCCTGCAACGCAACAAAGCCCTCAACCAATCGCTTACCGCCACCTACTACAACGGCCAGGTATTGCCGATATCCTACGACTTCGTCCGTGCCGGCAATGGCGGCGTCACCGAGATCCGCAAGGAACTCCTGCGCATCGATCCCGGCGAGCGCATCACCATCGAGGTCGCCGACTTCGACATGGACGCAACCGGCACCGCCGATAGCGTCGAGGTCGAAGTCCAGGTGAACAACGACGGCGAGATCCAGGCGCTCACCGCAACCGAGACCGGCCCGACCACCGGTATTTTCAAAACCGAGATCGAAGCGCTTGCAGCGTCGCCGGGCGACACCATCTACCTGCGCTACCGCGACCAACAGAACACCTTCCCCGGCCATGCCGCGACACGCGAGGAGCGCGTATTCGTCCGCACGCCGACCGAGGGACAGATCCGAATCATCGAGACCCGCAGCGTCCCACGGGAGGAGGCCGCACCAACCATCAGCTATCTCCCGCCGCGCGATGTTGAACTAAAAGGTGTCACCTTCACCGCACCCCTCACCATCGAGGTGATCGATCCGGACTCGGCCAAAGACAGCCGTTCGCAGGTGATCGTCGAACTAAAAACCCAACAAGGCGACCCGATCCAGGTCGCCTGCCAGATCAGCAGCGCCCATGGCGAAGCTGACCCAGCACTCGCTGATGAGCGCAACCCCGCCCTCTTCCAAGGACGCTTCGTCGGTCAGGTAATCATGCGCCTCGGTGGCCCCCAGAGCCCGAAGGCGATCCCGCAGACCGTGGAACTCCCGGGCAACCTCATCGGCAGAGTTCTCTCCGCCGACGAGGAACCGGACCAATCGCTCGTGCACGTCCTCAATCTCACTGGCAAAGATGTCGTCACAGCGACCTACATCGAACAGGCTCGTCAGGAAAAGCCGGATGACCAGGCGCGCCTGATCGCCGACGGCAGCATCCAGATCACCAGTGACGACTACGAGGAACCAGCCGAGCTCCTATTTCTCGGCGAGCGCCTATTCATCCGAGTCGAAGATCCCGACCTGGATGTCTCTTCTGAACGCGACCATGCCATCGTGCAGATCTCGACTGGAACCGGAGAGAGCGAGAGCGTCGAACTTGAGGAAACACTCACCCACAGCGGCGTGTTCACCGCGTCCTTCGCGCTGCCAGCCTCACCGCAACCAAGCAAAGACAACGGCATCATCGAAGGCTTCTTCGGAGACATCCTCACCGTCGGTTACCTCGACCAGAACCCGGCCAGCCAAGATTCACAACTCGTGCTCAAACAGGAAATTCCGATCGCCGAGGGCACCGATGGCATCGTCGCTGCCTTCAGCAAAATCTTCGGTGACGAAGACCTCGCGATCCAGACACAGTTCCATATCGCCGAGAGCTACTTCGAACTGTTCAAAAGCCATCTCGCCCTAGAGCGCGAGGAAGAGGCCACCGCCGATCTCAATGCGGGTCGTAAAGTGTTGCGCGAGCTCGCCGAGGATTACCCAGATCCAAAATACGCACCACGCGTCGCCTACCTGCTCGGGCAGTTTTCCCAGGAACTCAAAGAATGGCCGGACGCGATCGATGCCTACAAGACCATCGTCCGCGACTACCCGGAGCACACGCTCGCGACCGACGCCCAGTACAAGCTCGGCCAGTGCCACGAGCAGGCTGGTGAATTTGACGCCGCCCTCGATGCCTACGTCGCACTCGCCGCCACCTACCCCGACAGCCCGCTGATCGCCAGCGTGATGATGCGCATCAACGAGCACTTCTACGTTGCCGAAAACTACGAGATCGCAGCGAAGGTCGCGGAGAAGTTCGTCGAGAAATTCCCCACTCACCAGCACGCAGCCAAGATGGCCTTCCGCGTCGGCCAGAGCTACCACAAAGACGAGGACTACCCGACGGCGGGCGATCGTTTCGACCAGTTCATCAAACTCTTCCCCGATGATGATCTCAGCCCGCAAGCGCTCTTCTGGGCAGGCGAGAGCTACCGCCTAGCGAAGAATATCCCGCTAGCCTTCCGCCGCTACAACCGCTGCCGCTGGGACTTCCCCGAAACCGAAGCGGCCAAGTTCGCCCGTGGCAGACTAGCATTGCCAGAACTGCTCCAACAGTTCGAACGTGAGGCAAACCTCGAGAACGATTAGGTAGACTGAAGGGCACCTCGGAAAACCTCATGCGGGCTGGAGCTTGATAAAATCCCCGCTGTCTTCGTTGCTAAAGCGCCCACTATCACCAGATAGCTTAGCGTTTATCGCCTCGCCAGCGGGAATTTTCTCTGCGCCCCATTTCCACAGCAGGTTTCCAGAGGTGCCCTGAAGCTCCAGAGGCTACGATCCGCCGAACACATCCGCCAGCCCCTTGATCGCATCCTCATCCACCTCGCCTTCAGCCGCGCGGATCGCTTCGTGTTGCTTCTTGCAAAGCTCTTCACAACCCGATTTGCCCAGCTTCAACATCGCCGTCAACTGCTCGTCGGAGAATGTCCCCTCTTCGCCAGTCCCCTGCATCTCAACAAATTCACCACCCTCAGCGATCACGAAATTCATGTCCACCGCCGCATCGCGATCCTCAACGTAGTTCAGATCCAGGATAGCCGCATCGCGATAGATCCCCGCGCTGATCGCCGACACCATTTTCACCATCGGCGACTCCTTAAAAACACCAGCTGCAATCTTACGGTTGAAGGCGATCCCCAGCGCCACGCAGGCACCAGTCACCGAAGCCGTGCGCGTCCCGCCGTCGGCCTGGAGCACGTCACAGTCCACCCACACCGTGTGCCCATCGACCTTTTTGAGATCCACCGCCGCACGCAATGATCGCCCGATCAGGCGCATGATTTCTGAACTGCGGCCATCGAGCTTCCCCCGGGAGATATCGCGTGGCTTGCGCCCGATGGTCGAATACGGCAGCATCGAATACTCCGCCGTCAGCCAACCGCCCTTCACCTTCTGCTCCTTCATCCAACGCGGCACGCCACGCTCGATCATCACCGAACAGATCACCCGAGTCCGCCCACAGGACACCAGCACCGAGCCCGAGGCATGCGGTGCAATGTCAGGGACAAACGAAATTTCACGGAGTTGTTCGGGAGTTCTTCCATCTACACGGTTCATAGCCTTCCCCTAGGCGCTCCCACCAAAAGGGGCAAATGTTAAATGCGAAGCCCACCACCTGTGCTAAGTAATCGGGGCGTCTCACCTCCCCTCTAAGAATCCCGCCCGACATTCAAACCCGTGGCAAGAGCATCCCTGCTCTTCGCCCCAATAGAAAATCGACAAGGCATCCAAGCCGCAAGCTTGAGCCACAACAGCCACTAGATGAAAGAGCAGCTCGAAGAACTCGAACAGTTCGCCATCGACGTCATCCTCGACCGGCGCCGCGGCACCCGTGCCGGCGTGCTGCGTTTCGTGCTCGGCCGCCTGTCGCTAGTCTACCGCGCCATCGTCTGGTTCCGGCTGTTCCTCTACCGCAACCGCATCCTGCGTGAGAACAATCTCGGTTGCCTGGTCGTCTCGATCGGCAACCTCACGGTCGGCGGCACCGGCAAGACCCCCATCGTCGAGAAGTTCGCCCGCTCGCTCACCGAGGGAGGTCGTCGCGTCGCCATCCTCAGCCGCGGATACAAGAGCGTCAAACCACCGGTCAGCCAGCGCATCAAGAGCCGCATCAACGGTAAGACCATCCACTCGCCGCCGCGCGTCGTCACTGACGGCAAACGCATCCTGCTCGACTCCAAGACAGCTGGCGATGAGCCGTTCATGCTCGCCTCGAACCTCGACGACGTCGCCGTGGTCGTCGACAAGGATCGCGTCAAGGCCGGCAAGTTCGCCATCACCGAATTCAAGGCCGACACACTGCTGCTCGACGACGGCCTGCAGTATCTAAAACTCAAGCACCGGCTCGACATCGTGCTCGTCGACCGCTACTCGCCGTTCGGCAACGAGTACCTGCTGCCACGCGGCACGCTGCGCGAACCACCGCGCAACATCAAACGCGCCAGCTACATCTTCATCACCAAGTGCAACGGCGAGCCCAACGACGAACTCATCGCCCGCATCCGCAAACACAACCGCACCGCCGAGATCATCGAGTGCACCCACAAGCCGCAGTACCTTGAGAACGTCGTCACCCGCGAGCGCATCTCGCTCGACGCGCTCAAAGACAAATACATCGGCAGCATCAGCGGGATCGCCGTACCGGAGAGTTTCGAGGATGGCCTGCAGAAGCTCGGAGCCAAACTAGAGACCCGAAAACGCTTCACCGACCACCACCGCTACACTGAGAAGGAGCTGCTAGATTTCATCAACCGCTGCATCAACCGCGACGTCGACATGATCGTCACGACGGAGAAAGATTTCGTCCGCTTCCCCCACCTCCCGAGGATGGACGTGCCAATCTACTTCATGCGCGTCGAGATCGAGATCCTCAGCAATGAGGAAACCTGGACGGAATGCGTCAACCGCATCTGCAAGCCACGACCGATCGTGCCGGCGCGACGGTTTTTCTAGGAGTTCCGTCTGCAACATGCTAGCGTCGCGCCTCTGTGAGCAATCAGGAACCGCCAGCCCAGCCCAATCCCCGTGCTCCAAAAGCTGGCCAGGGCATTTTTCCGCCAACGCGCTGGACCCTCGTCCACCAGATGCAGGATCCAGAGGCGGCCCAGCTCAGCGCCAAAGCACTCAACGAGCTCTGCCAGATCTACTGGCAGCCAGTCTTCATCTACATCCGCAGCTGGAACAAATCGCCAGCGGACGCAGAAGATCTCACCCAAGGGTTCTTCTCGAAAATCCTCTCAAAAAACTCATTGGATCTGATCGCCCCGGACAAGGGGAAGCTCAGAACCTTTATCCTGGTCGCCTTAAAACGCTTCCTCGCCAATGCCCATCACCACGAATCAGCCCTGAAGCGTGGCGGCGGCCAACAGGCGATCTCCATCGATGCTGAATGGACCGGTAGCTACTCGAAAAAAATCGAACCCGCAGATGGCGACAGTCCCGACGTGCTCTTCGACCGGCAGTGGGCTCTCACCATTCTCAATAGGGCCATCGCGCAACTACGCCAGAGCTACGCCTCGGGCGGCAAGGAGCATGCATTCGAGGCTCTGTTGGGAACCATCTCACCGAGCGCCGCCAAACGCCCGCTCGCGGAGATCGCCACCGAGCTAGGAATCTCCGAGAACGCCGCCAAGGTCGCTTCCCACCGCCTCCGAAAACGCTACCGCCAGGCTCTTCAAGAAGTGATCAGCGACACCGTCGAATCCGAGGAAGCCGTGGACGAAGAGATCCGCTACCTCATGAGCGTTTTCAGTCGCTAGGTAGCGTTAATCAATAGCCACTACCCAGTGCTAGGATCAGAAGTGCCGGTGTCGCGACGACGGTTCTCACCGTCCTCTTGGCTGCATTCCCGGTCTTTTTTCGTGCGATTCGAGCGCGCTCCTTGGGAGTGACCTGCGCCAGCGCGGATTGGATTCGCGCTTGCGAATTAGCACCCTTCTCCGGAATGAAGTAGCGGGTGCCACGCCCGTCGCCGGTGCAAACCCATTTCCCGTCCCAGACTCCGGTGGGATGGTCAGCTGCGACCCCCTTTGGGAAGAACGTCGGCGGGGTGTCCTTCACCTGGTACCAACTAACCGCATCCGCCGTGACAGGCTGCCTGTCACTGGTTTTGATCGAGGTCGTGCCGCAGGAAACGAAGGCATTGCTCGCCAACAGCGCAATGAGCCCACCGATGATACGGATTGTGCCACGGGCGAAACGACGGTCTGATGTGTTTTTTGTTTTCATACTTTCATTGATCAGGATTTGAAATCAAAGGTTACAAGGTCGGGGAACAAATGCGGTGCCAGCTCGATTTCTAGCTACTAATACCAAGCCGGTATCGTTGACGGATCGGTCCAGGCTTTTTTAAAGGACAACTGCCAATTGGTGATCTTGGTAGCTTCCCCGCGCAAGATCCCAGGGCTAACGTTGCCAACCTTCGCCCTTGGCACGAAGAGCCGCTTCCCGTCCCGCACGTCCACGAACCAATCCCCGACTTCCTCCGTCCGCGGCGAACTCACTGAATAGCCAGCAGCAACATAGACGGCTGGATCGTCGGCCACCTTCTCCCACAACCCGTGCTTGTTCCATTCCGAATCCGGGAGAGGTCCTGCCTTGCGCTCCTTCCGAGCACTAATCATATCAGGCAATGCGCCGGAAATTGATGAACGCCTTGACCCATCCGAAGAGATGCGGGACTCGGTGCCGCTGCAAGAAACATGGCAAGAACAAAACCATCCGAGCGAAACCATCACAAATATTTTCGGGATTTTCATCGCTAGTAAGACATCGCTTCACCCGCATAGACGAAAGGCTGCATGATCAGCCAGCCCACGGCCTTCAATGGGATGGCCGCCCCAACAAGTGCCGTGTCAGCGACCCTTTTGCCGACAGGCACGGAGTTTTGCCTGCTCGACTCGAATTCTCCTGAGGTGGTCGAGCAACTGCTCATACCGAGTGCGAGACTAGCAGCTAAGGCCAATACCACGGTTCGTCGGACGTCCATTTGATTCGTATTCGTTTTCATACCTCCATAGATCAAGAACCACGGCGATAGGTTACAGGCTGCTGCGCATTTTTCTCGAGGAGTAATCGGCTGGACGGACGATACGTCCAGAACTCACGTCGACAGCTATAAAATCCCATGTCGTGGCAGGCCGGTAACCTTTGGTCGCAATTCTTGATCTAACTAACGAGATGGGCATCGAGGCTCACAATAAACCTATCACTGCAGATGCAGCTGACTAACAAGAAAGATCATGACATTATCAAAATCACTACCCTCTATTCACCGACTTTTCCTCGGGGCAACGGCGCTTGTTACCATGGCTCTCGTGTCATGCGCAACTACCCCACAAAAAGACCGCCCCTACGACGACGCTTACGAACGCAGCTTCCGCCAGGAGCAGATGGAAAGGAATGTGGAGAACACCAGATTGTGGCAGGAGAACAGCAACCGCCCATCGTTCCCTCAACTCTCTCGTTGAAGAGCGCTAAATGCGCCGACGGCCTGATCAGATCCAGCCCCAAAAAAGCTCCTTTTGCTGAGGGGAACCTGTAGCTTTAGCTGGTCGATCCTGATTCGAGCGGCAGCCCACCGGGCTGCTAGGACTCTTTCCAGCTACCGATATTAAACCATGAATCCAATGAATACCTGCCCTGACTGTGGTGCGACTATTCCGGAAGAGGCACCAGAGGGGATGTGCCCGGAATGTTTATTTAAGGCAGGATTCGCGCCATTTGATGACGACGTCTCCGCGGCGGAAACGCTCGGTGAGACAGGAGAAGATCATCTCGGAAACGCAGATAGCTTCGATGCTAGTGGCACCACCATCGACCGCTACAAACTACTTCAGCTAATCGGCGAAGCCAGAACACCCCCATCTATCCAATCCTCAAAACCTGCGCGGGGATCTAGATTGGATTACGATGAAGACGCTGGAGAAAGATCTTACTCGGCGCTACGACACCGCGAAGGCGCTAGCGGAAAATATCGCCCGCCACTTTGCCAATCGCGGAATTCGAGCTGCCGGGGGTCATAGCCGAGTTGTCGTCAAAAGCTGCGGTGCAAGCAAGGCAGTGGACCCCGCTGGCTATGGCGGTGATCTCCGCGCCATGATACGAATCTCGGAACTCTACCGTACGGGTCGTGGCGTCCCGATCGACACCGCCGAGTCTCAGCGATTTGAAGAGATGGCGGGTGCCCATCAACCAGTCAACATCGATGCGTCTATCATCAAAGATATCAGCGGCGAGAATCGGATCACAGAGGAAGCCGTTCTAGGCAGAATAGGGACTAGGGCAGGTGACCGTTTCAGTAAAATCCGCCTCGACAGAGATCTAAGAAACGTAGGTCGGAGCGCACTGCTTGAGAATGCGTCAATCATACAAGAACAGGTCGAAGGTGGACTCCATCTAATCGTCCACATCGAAACGACTGAAAAGTAGGAGATGCCAGCTAGTGTTCTGACAGCTTAGATCTGTTGGAACACTAATCTCTGATCCGCTTGATCGCATCCTCTGCACGCCGGCGGACGGAGCTGACGCCATCGCGCTTCAGCTGCTCCAAAGCCGGGATCGATTTCGCTGCCTTATTCCCCAGTCTACCCAGCGCCTCACAGGCGAACAGGCGCACGCGGGGGTCGTCGTTGCGCAATGCTTCAATGTACGGATCGACCTCCAGCGGGCGGATCTGCGTGAGCGCCTCGAGGGCGACGACCCGATCGTCTTTTTTCCCCAATAGCGCGAACAACTGCGGCGCCGCCGACCTCGCATCCTCACCGCGCTGCCCGAGCCCTTCGATCGCAGGATGGCGCACCGCCTCATCGGGATCCTTCAGCATTTTTTCCAAGACCGTGGTCAAACCCTCCGCATCCGGTTCGATTGCGACCATGGCCGCGATGGCGGCTCCACGAAGGCTCGATTCGCCATCGGTGAGGGACGCCTCCACCAGCGGCAGCGCGGCTTTCGCGTCTGATCCGATCGCGGTGAGGGCGTTTAAGATGGCAAGCCTTGTCGACGGCCCGGCACCTTCAGCCAGTTCACACAGCCTTCCGACCGCCGGACTAGCGGTAGCTCCAAACTTTGCCAACGCACCGATCGCGCTCGCCCTAACTTGCGGATCCGGATCAGCGAGCGCCGCGTTGATCAGATCGAATCCTGTCCGCTGCCCATCAGATGATTGGCCGAGCAAGCGCACAGCTACCGCACGCACCTGCGCCGATTCGTCTTGGCAACGCCGCGAGAGGATGGTCGTTAGGCGGCGATCGTCCTGCTCGGTCGCACCCAATGCCTCCAGCGCCGCGAGGCGGACGAACGCATCCGGATCGTTGCTTGCCTTGCGGAATTTTGGCAACAGCGGCTGGGCAGATTTCCCCAGCCGGGCGAGGGTATCCAAGGCCACAAAGCGGGTCGCGGCCGAATCGCTAGCAAGTGCGTTTTCCAATGCAGGAAGCGCCAACGGCCCCGCCGATCTGAGGATTTGTAGCGCCCAATGCACCTCGATTCCTCGTAGTTCTGGCAGCGAGATCTCAGCAACGGCGGCCAGCACCGCCGGGCAAGCTCCGGCGCCAATCCCAGCCAGGGCTCTACTAAAAACATCTAGTTCGTCACCAGCCTTGATCCGCTCGACCAGTAGAGGTGCGAGATCAGCAGCATCGGAACCGAACTGCCCAGCCACCCAAGTCGCACGATTCCGTAAGGTTCTGTCCGAATCCCCTATCCATGATCTCAACGCCGGAATCGCATCGGCTTCCAGCCGGGAGGTTCCTAGGAGCACGTTGGCCGCCGCCAGGCGGACAGCCTCTTCCTCGCTCAGAAGCGCCGCGCGCAACACGGGACGAAGCTCTGCGAAAGACACGCCTACTAAACCGGCGGAGCCGATCGCCGCCGCCACCAACGGTTGATCATCCGATTCACTAGCAAGCAACAATAAAACCTGCGCCGACGATTCCCGTGCCGGTTCGCCGATCAAGCCGATGGCTCGCACGGCAGCGGGAACCGGCTTCGCTTTGATCCCAGCGATGAGAGCACCAATCGCGGGAGCACCGATCGACCCAAGGGCCTCGGTCACAGCACCACGCACCCCAGGTTCAGAATCCCCCAAAGCGACGAGCAATTCGGGCACCGCCGCAGCGGCCTTCTCACCGATCAGACCGAGAGCCTGAGCAGCCCCCCAACGCCGCTTGTCGCTCTTGCTCTGCAATGCCGTCCGCAGGGGTTCCACCGCGGCCTCGCCGATCTCACCCAAGGCATAGGCCGAGCGAAATACCACCTGTTCATCGTAACGCCGTCGCTCCGGATCCATGGCTTCAATTAATCCCGGGATCGCATCAGGCGCCCCCGGACCGATCCTCGCGATCGCCGTCATCGCACGCGCCGCCACCTGCTCATCATCATCCTGGAGGGCGCGAATCAAGCCTGGCAAAGCTGGCAGCGCTCCTGCCCCAAGTTCGCGGAGTTGCCGCGCGGCCTCCCGTCGTGTTTCGAGATCCCCCTCGATCAGCTCCTTGTCTAGCTGTACAAAATCCTGCGCCAGCGACTGCGACGCCACCACCAGCCACAGCGCCAAGACCAGGAATCTCATCGATCTACACCGTGAGTTGCCCGAGTCGCCCGGTGCTGTCGCCGAAGAAGTCCACCTTGGCGCCAGCCGCATCGAGCATCGAGTTGAACAAGTTGCACACCGGTGTCTCGTCAGGGACTTTGACGTGCCGCCCGGTCGCGAACCGATCACCGCCACCTGCAAACAGGATCGGCAGGTTCTCGTTGTTGTGACGGTTGCCGTCGCAGATACCACTGCCATACATGATCATCGTATTGTCGAGCAACGTCCCCTCACCTTCCGGGATCGATTTCAGCCGCTGCAGGATGTAGGAAAGCTGGGTGACGTGAAGACGATTGATCTCGCGGATCTTGTCGAGCTTATCGCGTCGCTCCTGGTGGTGCGAGAGCGAGTGGTGACCGTCGTTGATTCCGATCTCGCGGTAGGCGCGGTTGCTCCCTGCGTTGGCGAACATAAACGAAGAGACGCGAGTCTGGTCCGTCTGAAATGCCAGCACCATCATGTCGCCGAGCAAGCGCAGGTGCCCCTCGGCGGTGTCCGGCGTTCCCTCCGGCCGGCCGAAATAGGTGATCGCCTTCTGCACATCGCCCTCAGAATCTTCCGCCCCCTCGATGCGCCGCTCGATCTCACGGACCGAGGTGAGGTACTCGTCGAGTTTCTGCTTGTCCGAATTACCGACCTTGTTCTCCAGCCGCTTCGCATCATCCAGCACATAGTCGAGCACGCTCTTGCGGTAGCTCGAACGTTCGGCCGTCACTCGCTTGGCGTCCTTCCCGACAATGTCGCCGAACAGGCGCTCGAAAACTTCGCGCGGATCGGTCATTTTCATCATCGGCGTTTTCGGATCACGCCAAGAGATGCTGTTCGAATACGCACAGCTGTAACCGGAATCGCATTTTCCATAAGGTCGCCCGCCCTCAGTGCCGAGTTCGAGCGATGGGAAACGTGTCTCGCCACCGAGTTGCGCCGCCGCCAATTGATCGACCGAGCCACCGGCGCGAATCTTGCCCTCGGTCTTCAGGGGCTGGCTGCCAGTCAGAAAGACACCGGCCGAGCGCGCGTGATCCCCGGCACCATCGTCATTATTGCGACCCTTATCATGGGTCAGCCCGCTCAACACCATGATATCGCGTTTCACCGGGGCGAGTGGCTGGAGAATATGCGGCAGATCAAACGCAGCGCCAGTGCTGCCCGGCGTCCAGTCTGGCATGTGCACCCCGTTCGGCACAAACATGAATGCCATGCGTAACGGGGAGCTGCTGGCAGCCGCGGCGGCAGCGCGCACCGGAGTCATCGCATCGAGCATCGGCAAAGCGACGGTCGCGCCGATCCCGCGTAGGAAATGTCTTCTGGAAAGTTGGGTTCGCATCAATCTGGTGGTTCGCTATTAGACAACATCCGCTGGCGGGAAAATCTCAATCGTCGGTTTTCTCGGAAGATCGTAACCGGAACGGATCACTGGCAACAATCTCGGAAAAAAGTAACGAAAACCGCGGCTCCCCGGATGCCAATTTCGTCGAGATCGACTCGATCACGCGGCGGTCATAGGCTTCCGTTCCACGGCCGATCGCATAGGTTAACATTCTCTCAGTCAGGACCTTAAGGAAATCCTCACGGCTCGCTATCTCCCGTTTCAATCCCTCAACCCCGTCGATCTTGACCCCACCCGGCAGCTCGCTCGACGCATCGATCACAAACTCGCCATCCAGATCTCGCCAGCGGCCGATCGCGTCAAAATTTTCTAGGGCGAAGCCGATCGGGTCCATTTTCGCATGGCACCCGGCACAATCTGGATTGGAACGGTGGATCTCCAATCGCTCGCGCAAGGAGGCGGTGGCGCTCGCCTCCTTGGTCTCCTCGAGTTCCGGCACATCCGGGGGTGGAGGCGGAGGCGGCGTGCCGAGCAACTGCTCGAGCACCCACTTGCCGCGGCTCACCGGGGAGGTGCGAGTGGCGTTTGAGGTCAATGTCAGAATCGATGCCTGACCGAGAATTCCCCCGCGCCGATCCTCGGGCGTAAGCGAGACTCGACGGAAATTCTTGCCGCTGACCTCGCTCATGCCGTAGTGCTGCGCGAGGCGTTCGTTGACGAAGGTGTAGTCGGCATCGATCAGCTCGATCACGCTGCGATCACCACGCACGACGGATTCGAAAAAGAGTTCGGTCTCGCGCCGCATCGCCACCCGCAGTTCATCGTCGAACTCCGGGAAGGCCTCCGGGTCTGGTTCGATCGTGTCGAGGTTGCGCGTCTGCAACCACTGGCCTGAGAAGTTCTTGATAAAGGCCTCCGATTTCGGATCTTGCAACATCCGCACCGCCTCGCTCTGAAGGACTGCTGGCTGTGTCAGGCTACCGTCCTCGGCCAGTTTAAACAGCCGCTCATCAGGAAGGCTGCTCCAGAGGAAATAAGACAGCCGCGAAGCCATCGCATAGCCGTCGAGGGCGCGTGCACCATCTTTGCCGGCCGGGCGGTCATCCAGCTCCCAGCGGAACAGGAAATTTGGAGAACTGAGGATACCCTGCAGTGCCACCTGCATCGAGGTGGGGAAATTCTCGCCGTCATCCATGACTAGATCCACCAGCTTACCGAGGCGCTCCGCCTCTTCCTCCCCCACTGGTCTGCGCCACGCACGGCTGGCGAAACGCTTGATCATCTGCCGCGCCTGCGATCGCTCCTCGCCAGGATTGGGCGGTTCAGGGATGAGGCGGCGGTGCGGTTCTGGCATCGGCGGTGCGGCCTTTCCCAGCGGCCCCTGCACCTCGATCCAATGGACGTAGAGGTTGCGATCTCCATCGGAATTGAAGTTGTTCATGTAGGCGGCAGCGATCAGGTGCTCCCCCTTGCTCAACTTCACCCGCCGCTCGCGCGTCATCGGACGGTTCGACTGCGCGACCACATCGACGCGCTCGATCTCTTTGCCATCGACCTTGATCGCCATGTGAGCATGCTCCGACCCCGCCTTGTCTTGGTGCGCACGGATGCGGATCTCGTACTCGCCGTCCTCAGGCGCATTAAAAGACACCTGCCCCTCGCCCTCCCTAAAAAGCCCCAGCCTACCCCGGTCGGGTCGGAGATTCTCATCACTCTTCTCATAGGAGACCCGCTTAAGCCGATCTCCCGCCACGCGTTTTACCGGTGGCCAGACTTGCGACTTGGTCACGATCACCTCGCGCGAGATCGCTTCCGCTGCATCGAGGTATTTTTCCATCAGCAGCGGCGAGATCGTCAGCGCATCGCCGATGTTGTCGAACCCATAACTCACCTCGTCCGGCGGGAAATCGTCAGCCAGCGTCACCTCGACGCCGAGCAGATCGCGGACGGTGCGTTTGTATTCGTCCCGGTTGAGCCGCCGCACGGTGACGCGACCAGGATTGTCAGGAACCGCCGCATCGAAAGCCGCCACCCACGCATTGAGATCGGCAATCACCGCATCCCGCTGTGCGGGTAAAGGCTGCGGCTTGCCCTCCGGCGGCATCTCGCCATCCAAGATCAATTCAGCTGCCTCGTGCCAGAGATCACGATCCCCAGCCTTGGGCGAACCGCCCTGCATCATCGCCTCGAGATTCAGGTCTGCCTTCTGCTTCTCGGCACCATGGCACTTGTAGCAATACGTCGACAGGAACTGGCTAAATTTTTCCGCAGCCAATTCTTCGGCGTTGCAAACCGATCCGAGCAAAAAACCGGCAAAGAAAACGGTGGTTCGAACGATGTTTCGGGACATTAACATGGGTTACGAAAACTAACCGCAGCAGGATTCCTATCAATCAAATTGGCACCCGAGCGGCAATGCTAAGATATCGCCTCATCCCGCCACTAGACACCGGAGCGCCTGCGGCGACGACCGCCCACGCGCTTGCGCTGGCCACCTGGCCCAGATGAACCGCCCGCGACAGCTTTCTTTTTCGCGCCGCCGGATCGACCGCCGCCGCCACCGCCGCCACCGCGACGTCCACCGCCACCGCCACCGCCACCGCCACCGCCACCACCTCGGCGTCCGCCACCGCCACCGCGGCCACGACCTTGGGTGCGCGCATCGACCGCGCCATCGGCTTCATTCATCGCGAAACCCTCGATCACCTCGACCGGGATCTGCTTGTTCAGAACTTTCTCGATGTCGCGCAACAGCCCGCGCTCATCCGCACTCACCAGCGAGAGGGCAGCGCCCTCCTCACCCGCGCGGCCAGTACGGCCGATGCGGTGTACGTAGTCCTCCGGCACGTTGGGCAGCTCGAAATTCACCACGTGTGGCAACAGGCTGATATCCAGCCCGCGCGAGGCCACATCGGTCGCGACTAACACTCGCACACGACCGCGTTTGAAGTCGTCGAGCGCCCGGGTGCGTGCGCCCTGGCTCTTGTTGCCATGAATCGCCGTCGCTGTGATGCCATCTTCCTCCAGATTTTTCGCCAGCCGGTTCGCGCCATGCTTGGTGCGGGAAAAGACCAGCACCTGCTGCCATTCGCCATCGTGGATCAACTGCGAAAGTAGCTCCCGCTTGTCAGATTTCGCCACTGGGTGAATGATCTGCGTCACTTTCTCAGCCACCTCATTGCGGCGAGCCACCTCCACCATCACAGGGTCATGCAGCCACTCGTCCGCCACCTTCTTGATCTCCGCGGAGTAGGTCGCCGAGAACAACAGGTTCTGCCGCCGCTTTGGCATCAGATTGATGATTTTCTTGATGTCGTGGATGAAGCCCATGTCCAACATGCGGTCGGCCTCGTCAAAAATCAGGATCTCGATCTTCGACAGGTCGACGTTTCGCTGGCCGGCATGATCGAGCAATCGCCCTGGGGTCGCGATCAGGATATCGACACCGCTGCGCAGCTTGCTCACCTGTGGACCGAAGCCGACGCCGCCGAAGATAATGGTCGAACGGAGATCGAGCATCTTGCCGTAATTCCTAACACTTTCACCAACTTGCGCAGCGAGTTCACGTGTCGGGGTCAGAACGAGCGCACGCGGTGCGCGCAGGCGTGTCTTGCCACGGGATTCCTGATCCGCCTCGGATAGGATTTGGAGTAGTGGTAGCGTAAAGGCAGCGGTCTTGCCGGTGCCGGTCTGCGAGCCGCCCATCAGGTCGCGGCGATCTAGGATGTAGGGGATTGCTTGCGACTGGATCGCGGTCGGCACCGTGTAACCTTTTGAGGTGACGGCTTCGACGAGTTCGGCGCTGAGGCCGAGATCTGAAAATGACATAATTTGGATATGGGTGTGGGACAAAAACGGTAGAGACATTGTCCTCGAGAGGCGTCCAGACAGTTCACGGGGAAATTTTAACGAACGGCCATCCCCTTCCTCCGACCGTTGGAGGTGCGCTAGGATCAACCCACTCTGACGATTGTCAATCGGCAATGCCGACGCCACTATTCGTCGAGATCGACGCGTAGACGGAAGAAGCGTCGATCATCCCCCACCGAGACCTCCACGACCACCGTTTCAAAGCCAGGCGCTAACGGGCTAGCTGACACGGAGACCAGCTCGCCACCCACCTCTCCCCAGGTTCCACCGGCAAGCGTCGCGTTGGATTCGACGGTGTAGCTCAGCCCCCGCTGGGCAGCATCGGTGCGCCGCACGTAGCTAATTTTGGCGCCGCTTGCACTGTGTTCGGTCTTCGGGTTGCGCGAAGTCGAGCCCGACTCCGGATCGCCGCCGCTGGAGTATTCGATCAGGTTGGCCGTCCCGTCGCCGTCGGGATCATCGGACGGACCCGCCTCGACCAGATCGGAAGACCAGCTCAGGTAGGACTCGATAACAGTGATCGGGATGCTGCTCGCCACCGGCGCGCCCTCGTCGTAGTTTAATGTTAGGGCGCTCGTGAAACTACCTGGATCAGGGAGCGTTATCTCCATGGAGGCGGTGGTAGCAGCGGCAGCATCGAGCCCGCTGCGCAACACGGTCACGGCACCACCGCCGGGCTCCTGCACCCAACCACCGGTTGGCACCAGACCGGATAGCGCACCAGCCGGCAGCGATTGAGCGATGCGCAGGTTATTCGCATTATCTGTGGTTGCTTGGTTCTGCACGGTCACGCTCAGGGTGAATGGGTAACCGGCGCGAACCACCCCCGCGGGGAGCTGCTGGGACACCGCCAACGCCACACTGGCAGGATTCACTTCAGTCATGTGATAGCCGAGACCGCCCATCACCGAATTCAATTCATCGATGTATTCCGGCACGAACGCACTGATCCCCGTCTGCGTGACCCCAACCGATGCTGCGGCAGTATGCGTGCACACCAGCGCCGCCACCCCACCCGTCTCGACGAACGCCGGGCTACCCGAATCTCCACCTTCTAGATAGGCATCGTCGTTGCCGCCGAATACTGTGCTGTAGGTGAACTCCATCGTACGGGTGGAATTAATCACTGGGCCGGGAGAACCGGGACTCGAAAAATCTGTGAACGCCGCGATCCTCCCGA
>JBLHKE010000060.1:0-17866 GCA_047619485.1 Verrucomicrobiales bacterium
CGACGGCAATCTCGACCTCTACGCCGTGCAAAATTTCAGCGCGACCCAATTCGAGACGCCGCCATTCCGCGGCGGCCTGAGCATCCTAATGCTTGGCGATGGCAAAGGTGGACTGAAACCACTGCGGTCAGACCAGAGCGGGTTGATCGTTCCTTCCGACGGTCGTGGCCTGGCGAAGACCGACCTCAACGGCGATGGCCAGCCGGACTTCGTCGTCGCTGTCAACAACGGCAAACTCCTCGCCTTCGCGCGTCGCGGTGGGGCAGCCTCAAGATCCGTCAGCTTGGAGGGAGCCACTGGCAACCCGCTCGCTGCAGGAGCACGCTTGCTCCTGCAACTCAGCGACGGTCGAAAACGCGCCGCCGAGATCTACCAAGGCAGCGCATACCTTTCCCAATCCTCGACGAGGCAATTCATCAGCAAAGCCACCAGCACCATTGATCTGGTCTGGCCAAGCGGGGAGAAGTCTCACCACGAAATCCCATCGCCAAATGGGAAGATCACCCTAAAACACCCGTAAATCGTCCGCTTAGAGCATCTTGTTGCAATCGTCAGGTTCCAATTCGGCGTAAGTATCTCAATTAGAGCAACATTCTCTTGATTTCTGTGATGATATTGTTAATGATCGCTTTTAAATTCGTATTTTCTTTTACAAATTAACCATCCTCATCACCTCACAATATGAAAAAGGCATTCTTCACCCTCCTCACTCTCGCCACGACAGCAGGTCTCGTATCCGCAGCTTCGATCGGCGTCAGCTTTAACAGTGACCGCGACAATACGACTGCGGTCATGACACCAACGACGGTCGCTGGCGTTGTCCCATCCACCGGCTGGGTCAACACCGACGGCGGAGCTAGTGATGTGGCGGGCGCCAATGGCTCGATAGCAAATGGCGGAGTCACCGTCGACTGGACTTCGAACGGAACTTGGAACACCGCCAACGGGGTGGCAACCGGCGATGCAATTCTGATGAACGGCTACGTTGATGCCATCGGTGCCGCTGGCGCTGCGCAAGTTGCACTAAGTGGCCTCGCAAGTTTCGCCGGTGCCTATGACGTCTATGTCTACTTCGGCAGTGATGGCAACGGCCGCACCGGTCAGATCGAGCACGTAGGTGGTGCCACTTATGGCTACTCCACTTTTTCCAACGATCCCAATGGAGGCGGTGGTTTTGTTCCGACAGATTTTCTCCAGACGACCGATACCGTTGGTAATCCAAATGCGAACTTCGCACTCTATTCTGGCCTGACCGGTGATAACCAGACTTTCAACATCCTCCGAGGTAATAACAATTCCGGCTTTCACGGCGTGCAGATTATCGGCACGCTCGTTCCTGAGCCTTCTGTCTCGCTGCTCGGCTTCGCCGGCGTCCTACTGATGCTGCGCCGTCGCCGCTAAGCGAACTCCAATTCAATTTAGAGCCCGTGGGAATCCGTTCCCACGGGCTTTTTCGTACCCAGATCGGACGAGGGTGCCGTTACTTGGAGGTCGTTTGGTGAATTTAATCAGCCGGGGTACCCCGCAGCCGGTATCACCTTCAGAAACAGCTTCAAGCCATCCCTTCAGATAGCCCACCCACTCCTGAATGAGCGACATGGCCTCCGCGTAATCGCCCTCAAGTCCGTCTTTAATGAGGAAAGACTTGATCGCCGCATCCGAGAAGTCCGAACCTCTTCTCTTTCAATACGCCCGATTGTGCCCCGGCTGCACGCACGACGTCATCCCGCCGATCGTCGCTAATCTCAGGTAAAGAAATCCGATGGCGCTCATCTTTCTTGGCAGAACGTCTGGAATAATGTCACCCGCGACAAGCAGCGGGACTTCGGTTCGTTGTTAATGGTGGCACGTTCACTAAAGTTTCTAAGTTCGGAGAGGCAGCGAGTTGTTCATCTATGGTCGCGGTTGGATTTTGGTATCGCGTCCGAGAAAAAAGCTAAACCAATGACGAATCCCGGAATGAAACGATACAAATCGTCAAAGACGATATCAATCGGGTGCCTAACATCGAAACCCATCATAAAGTGAAGAGGCAGGGTCAGAATGGTCGATGCTAAGTATAGCCAAGCGCCCCACCTTCGCAGCTTCAAAAGCCCAATGACCGATGCAATCCAAGCACCAACCATCACCGCGGTGAAGACTACCCAAAGGATCAAACCGAAGGTGATTTCAGAGAAGTCCATGAAACTCCCCAGTTGCTCTTCTTCAAGTTCCAATACGACTGCGGGAAGAAAGCGGTCTGCTGCAAAGCTGACTACCACTCCAACTGGGATCAGAGCCAACTCAAGAATCACAGCGAGTCGAAGAAGATTTGCGGATCTCATTTTTTCAGCGGATGTCCGAAATGATACCATGCGCTTCGGGTAGGGCGACGTCGGATTATTGCTCATGTTGTCATGCCCCCCACGACTTTCAACTACAGAGCCGTAGGAAGTTGCTCACCCACAGTTCGCTTTGGTGGTTTCCAACGCGTGATTTGAGGAAGGCTACCGAAAGCTTCTAATCCCGCTGATAGAAAACGTCATGGCATTCGCCGAGCCAACCGACTTCTAGCCCGCTTCATATCCTTAAAACCGGGGAGATCAGGATCCGCATCCCACTTGCAGAACCGCCAATATGCATAGTAGGGCGGAAAATGGGCAGCCACCTCACTCGCTGGAATTGGGAACACACGTGACACGTTGGATCTGGGGACAACTGTGACCGAACTCGTCCATCTACTTATCGCCTTCATGTCCCAACGATTCTCTACAATCGGAGCACTGGCGAGATATGTAAATCCGAGCAACAGGCAGCAGAGAATGAGGACACGATATCGCCGGCCTAACATTTTTCTTTGCGGTTTGAAACCTGCCATCCCCCTACTGGAAACGCCCCTCCGAATCGGGTTTAGGTTTCTCCTTGCCCTCAGCTTTCGACTCAACGGCGGTAGCGGGTTGGACAGCGCGGTCCTGTGTGCCTCGGTAGTGCTTCTGGCGCTCTCGACGACCCTCGAATCGTGCCTTCTGGTTTGGGAGGTCTTCCAGCGCGGATATAAAACCAATCGCGCCGATTACCAAGAATAGGCTGTAGCTCGCCAAATTTCCGCGAACCACCGCAGACGAAACTCGGGACGGGTCGCAATCAGGAAGTCGCTTTCGAATCGTGCGTCGCTCTATCCATACCGAACCAAGCCAGAATGGAATAAGCATGAGGATCCATGCGGCGGCACTACCAACATTCGTCCACTCCGTAGGCATCATGCCACCAAAGATCGCAGACTGCATCAATGTCGATTGCACTGCCGGATGAGAGTCGATGCCAAGCGCCGATAACCCCATCGACACAGGGATCAGCCCGACCAACCACAAAATCCATGCCAGCGGGATTCCAGCAACAGTCGATCTCAAGTTTGCGGAGAGTGAATGCCTGTAAGAATCGGAGTAGCTCAACTTAAGACCCCGCATGATGAACCACCCTTCGATCGCGGCGATGACGAAAATCCCGATCAGAGTCAGAAAGCTATGCGGCAAGAATGATGGTAGCGCGACATTGGCGAGCATTTCTTAGGAGATTGCGGTAGGGACACCCGTCGCTCGAAGCCTCTCTTGCAGATCCCAACATGCGGCGTTCCGCACAAGGCTCCTCAGAGAGACGCGCACTCAGAGCGGCGCCCAGTTGAATCGAAGTTGCCCCAAGCTGGTGTCTCCGACAAGCAGGTTCTTGAAGGCTCAGAGACACTTCCTCCCTCCGCTCCCCCTCCAACCCACCCGAAAGGCGCCTAGGGACACCGGGGTCAGAAAAGCAAATCTCTAGGAGCCTGTCGGACTTACCTGATCCGGCAACAATCGTTTTAGAATTCGCCCAAATCCACCCTCCGCTTTGGCGAATATTCCAATATACTCCTGCATCGGACGGCGGATTATGACTGAATTCTAAAACGTTTTGCTCGAAATCATCTAAGTCCGACAGACTCCTAGCAATTGAGAATTTGCTGGTCGAATAGAGGTTCCGCCGACTGACCAAAGAGCTTGGGGCGTCTCGCCCCGAGTTTTGCAGAGACGCGCCGAGGCACGCCATACGCCTTGGTCTGACCCGAATGGTGGGAGCTCTAGACATGCGGTTCTGTGCGATGCCCGTAATCTTTCGCTGCGACTCCTGATCTATCGGAATGTGAACTTACGGCACCGATTTGCCCCCCTGCCGCGCCTTCTTTTATTGACGATTTTTGTGGCTTCCACCTGCGTTGCAGATGAGACGGACTCGCTAGATGATGAGCTTGTGGTAGCGACGCCATCAGGGTCGCTACTGGGGCACAAAACTCCTAGAAATCTGTCGGGAGATCGAGACTCCTTGAGGATCGCAATCGCCTCTCCCGAGGCCTTGCCGACCAGGAAAAATTTACAGTTTTCTCGCCAATGCTTGTTAGAAACGAATGTTTGCGGCAATTTAGCAGTCACCATGGAGAATCATCGTTACCTGCCCGCCCTCGCCTTTGCACTCGTCATTTCGGTCGCCGTCCCAAGCGCATCGGCGCTGCGTAAGAACGCGACCTGGGGCAAGCAGACCAACGTGAAGCCCGACGCCGAAGCGGGCGGTTGGTTCATCAACCTGGGGATCACTGGGGTGCGAGCTAAGATCTTGCTCGATCGGCCTCGGGAATTCGAGGTGGCCTACGTGTTCGCGGACAGCCCGGCAGCGGGCAAGCTTGAGGTGGGCGACAAGATTACCGGGGTCAACAGCGTTGGCTTCAGCGAGGATCACAAGTTTGGCTACGGCCCAAAGTTTTTTGGCTACGAAGGGCCGATGATGGAGTTCGGTCTGGCGCTCGAACGGTCGCAGGGCGAGCTGGAGGGCAAGTTGACGCTCGAGGTGGTACGCGGCGGGAAGGCGATGCAAGTCAATGTGGCGCTGCCGGTCAAATACGGCGCTTTCTCGAAAACTTTCCCCTACGACTGCGCGAAGACCGACATGATTCTCGACGAGTGCTACGCTTACCTCATCAAGATGCAGCGCGACGATGGCACATGGGGCAGCCGCCCGGACGCCAACGCCTTCGCCGCACTCGCCCTGATGGGTGGTGGCGAAAATTACATGCCCGCGGTGAAGCTCGCCGTGAAGACTTTTGCCGAAAAGACCGACGACCAGATCAGCTACGGCGGCCTCGACTGCTGGAAGTACACGCTCTACGGGACAGTGCTCAGTGAGTACTACCTCATCACCCGTGAGGACTGGGTGCTGCCGGAGCTCGAGGAGATCAAGTCGTGGCTACTCAAAGCGCAGATGGAGAACGGTGGCTGGGGACACCGACCAGCGAACAAACCCGGCGGCAACGGCTACGGGGCGATCAACGCGATCACCATGCAGGCGAAGTTGGCGCTGGCGATGATCATGCGCTGCGGTATCGAGGTGGATGCCGAGAAGTTCCGTGCCACCCACGACTTTGTCGCCCGCGGAACCAACGATATCGGTTACGTCTGGTATAAGGACGGCGGCAGGCGCAACAAGAGCTACGCGGACATGGGGCGCACTGGGATCACCGCCTTGGCGCACTATGTGAGCCCGGTCGGGGGTAAAGAGTATCGCGACTTCGCACTGCTCACCGCCAGTTGTATCGGCTCCAACCCGAAGACCTTTCCCGACACGCATGGATCGCCTTTGCTCGGCCTCGTATGGACAGGGCTAGGCGCGCAGGCCGACCCGGAGATGTTCCGCAAGCTGATGGACTACAACCGCTGGCATTTCGCCATGGCCCAATGCACCGACGGGACGTTCTACTACCAGCCCAACCGCGACAACAACCCGCAGGACTACAGCTCCAACCCAAGGCTGAACGCGACCGCGGCCAATGCCCTAGTCTTGTCCGCGAAATTCAAGCGGCTACAGATCACCGGAGCACCGCGGGTTAAACTCTCTGTCCAACCGAGCGAATAATCCAATATACAAGATCATGAGCAACACCAGTGAGTACGCTGTCGGTTGGTTTACACTAACCTTAATCAACGCCGGTCTGGCACAGTCCAAGGGCAGGAGCGGTTTCGGTTGGTGGATCGGCTCGCTATTTTTAGGTCCTGCCTGCACCTTCCTCATAGTCGTCTTGGATCCGGTCAAACCCTAACCGAGCTTTCGTGGGAGAGATATATGGTCCGCCTAGAGCAGCGACCGCAACGCCTCGTTGAGCGCCTTGCTCGCCGGGCACCACCCGCCTGCAACTACTGGCTACCAGCCGGGGATGCCGCCCTGTAAATCCGGTAAAAACCCCTGTCCGAATCGGCGCGGCTGGAGAAGGTCGTGGCCTCGCCCTGAGAAGCGAACCCGCCCTCCAGCACCTCCCAGCCATCCGCCAGAGCCGTCGAGGACTCGATCACGTAGCGCCCGCCCGGTCGCGATTGGAATACGATGCTCACGGTCATGGTCGCGGAATCATGCCGGATCGCGGTAACCGCTATCGGCTGCTGAGCTGCCAGAGCCGAGAGCTCGGCGAGCATCCGTTCCGCGAGCTTGCGATGTGCAACAGCCGTCGGGTGCACCGCATCCCAGAACAGGAACCCGCCGTCATCGCCGCCCGTGCTGATTGCCTGTGCCTGCACGTTAGTGAAACCTGTGCCCACCGGGTCGGCGACCACCTCCTGGAACCACGCGAACATGTCGAATAACTCGACGCCCGGCTGACCCGAATCCGCGACGATCTGCGCGAGCCCCGTGTTCCACTGGACACAGAGGGCATGGGCCAGCGCGCTCGTTTCCACGTCACCACGCTCTAACACGTCGGGTGTTAGGCTCAGGTCAGGGAGGTTGAGGACGACCACCCGCCGGGCACCCATCGCCAGCAAGTCCTCGAGCCCCTGGTGGAACACCACGAGCGCTGCAGCGATGGAAGTCTCGGCTGCCACCGGATCGCCGCTGTCGTAGCCGTCGATCACATCGTTGCCACCGAACCAGACCACGTAGAGGCCATCGGGGTCGGCTCCAATAGCGTTCGCTTCTGCAAACCAACTCAGTTGGATTGGGAAACCGATCAGCGGGTCGCCGGTGCGCGCGTTGCCGACAGCGTAACCGCTCCCCCCACCCAACGAGTTACTTAGCTCGAACCCGAGCAGCTCCGCATAGATCGGCCCATTGGAGAACCGCCCGTCAAAATAGTCGCTCCCCGGATACAACCCAGCGGTCGCCTGCGAGAGGTTACCGACATCCGACAGGCTGTCGCCAAAGACAGTCAGCGATGTCGGGCTGTCATCCGCGTTCCCCCCTCGCGCCAACAGGGCTAGTAGGAAGATCGGGAGGAGCTGGAGCAGGCGATAACGCATCGTCTCCGACTCTGGCATCGGAGCGCCCCTCAGTCCAGTCCGTGGTGCACCGCCGGCATGGCGTCCAGGCAGATGGGATAAACGACCGAAACGATGCGGCTCAGGCGTCGATGCCAGAACGGATGATCTTACGGGATTCGGACTGGGGCACCGTCATTTGCATCGACGTCGAGATTGGCGATAATAGCATGGCGCAAAAGCCGATTACAACCAAATCCCCAAACCTACCGAAAGTCCATGAAACTGATTCAAACCACCATTCTCAGCGTCGCCCTGATCTCCGTCTCTTGTGCGAAAGATCCTGCGCCATCCACAACCGATGCCGAAACGGGGGTGAGCGACGTACGCATCGTTATCACAACCACCAAGGGCGACATCCAGGCCAAAATCCTCGCCAGCAAGGTGCCGATGACCTCAGCGAACTTTCTCAATCTCGCGAAGCGTCACTACTACGACGGCATTGTCTTTCACCGGGTGATCGCAAATTTCATGATCCAGGGCGGCGACCCAACCGGCACCGGATCAGGTGGCCCAGGCTATAAGTTCGCCGATGAGTTCCGCACCGATCTAAAACACGCCGGCTCCGGAGTGTTCTCGATGGCGAACTCTGGCCCGCGCACCAACGGCAGCCAGTTCTTCATCACTCACGGCGCCACACCGCACCTCAACGGCAAGCACTCGGTCTTCGGTAAGGTCACCAAGGGACAGGACGTGGTCGACAAGATCGCCAAGGGGGACAAGATCGTTTCGATCAAAATTCTCGATTCCACCGATGCGCTGTTCGCCGCCCAGGCGGAGAAGCTCGCAGCCTGGAACAAGACCTTAGACGCCCAACACGGCGAGCGCATGAAGAAGAACGCCGCTGCCGCAGGAACGCCAAGTGACAAGAAGGGCTAAGGTCGAGGGCAAGTTCAAGTAATCTAACCCGGCAACCCGTCGGGGGCACTGTTGTGATAGCACCATGTGGTGCCAATTACCGACCTGCGCAATCTGACGACGCGTGCCAAGCCCGTCTAGGATTGGCGCGCGCCCGACCAAATCATCCGCGCTGTCGACTGCCGGCCGATCACCACCAGCCACGTCCCTGACGTGGTGCGGGAGTGGCGTCCCCCGTCGAGTTGTCTCCCCACGGAATACCACGTCGTGCTGACGTCGATGCCGAGCTTGATCGTTTCGTAGGGTTCGGGAGTTTTTGCTTTGATGTCATTCATAACGGTCGTCAGTTTGGCGGCTTCCACCCCCGCCTGACAACCCATGTCATCTAGTGATCAGTGGCGCGGATGCGAGTGCTTCAGAGTTCTGGTTCTCCACGAGCCGAAACAAGATCCGCACAGATTTGGGAAAGATAGGCTGAGAGATTCCCGCCCATTGGGTCAGGCTTACGTTTTCAATCCTGAACTGCCCTCCTCTCCGTCCTCCGCTCCGCCCGCCCCACGAACCCGAAGCTCATACGAATGATTCAAGCGAGAGCGACACCGGATCATGATCCCAGTATTCAATCTGAAGCCCTAACAGGCCAATAATTTTCACATTAACCTTCGCTCTCTGTGGTTCAATAGCGGGAGCACCTCCAACAGATAGATGACAGAAACTAAGAGAAATCCATCGGAACTCAACTACACGGTGGTGGGCGGAGGCAACGCGTCGCACGTGATGGTGGCGATGCTGAGCGCAGCAGGCGCTAGGGTAAAAGTCTGGGCTTCCTTCGAGGACGAGGCTGCTCGATTCAAGGAGGGAATGGAGCGGAACGGCGGAGTTCAAGTGACGGGTGTCGTCGAAATGAAGGGCACCCCAGCGGACGTGACCAAGCACCCGGAGCAAGGCCTCGCGGACGCCGACGTGATTCTGATGGCGCTGCCGTCCTTCGCAGTGAACGACCTTCTGCCGATTGTGTGCTCTCACTGCAAGGACGGCGCACTCATCGGATACATGCCTGGACAGGGTGGCGGCGACTGGGCTGCGAGCGTGCCGGACACGCAAGTATACGACGCCATCCACAAGCGTGACGTGGTGCTTTTCGGAACGATTCCGATGCCCTTCAACTGCCGGATCGAAGAGTTCGGCGCTCGCGTCAATCTGCTGGCCCTCAAGCCGACACTTCATCTCGCGACCTACCCTGCGGACATCGATGCAGGTCTCAGCCGCCACCTCTGCCGAGTGAGCGAGTTCGTGCTATGCGACAAGGCTGCTGCCGACATGTACCGGAGCTTCATTAGCATCCACCTATCCACGGGCAACGCGAACGTGCACCTGCCGCGTCTCTACGCTCTCTTCAAGGACTTCGAAGAGGGCATGAGCTACGATAAAAATCCGCTCTTCTACGAAGGGATGGACGACATCAGTACGAGTTGCATCCAACGCGTCAGCGATGAGCGCATGGCGGTGGCTAAAGCGATCGACGGGGCTCACGATAAGTTCAAAGGTACGGTCGACGACGTCATTAGCACGATGGACGTCCTGCTGGAACTCTACGGAGACCTCTCCGAAGACACATCGTCGATGCTGGGCATCTTCCGGACGAACCCCGGCTACCGCGGCCTCCACTGTCCGATGAGCCAGCGCCCAGACGGCAGATGGGTTCCCGATTTCAGCAACAGATACTTCTGCGAAGACCTGCCCTTCGGCCTCGTCAACTTCAAGAGCATCGCTCTCCTAGTTGGCGTCGAAACGCCCTTCATCGACGAGATCATTCTTTGGGCGCAACGGCATCTCGGCATGGAGCTCCTCGTCAAAGACGCAGACGGTAACTACCAACTCACAGGCAGTGACGTCACCACTAGCACCACGGCACCACAGTCCTTTGGCATCAACTCCATCGAAGACCTCATCCAGCACACGTTCAAGAACATCTGAGGAACTCACAGAATGCCTGTTATTTTCGATCACAAGAAGGGTCAACCTGCGCGACCGAGATTTAGCAGATTCGCGTTGCGCGCCAGCTGTCTCCTCTGCGCATCCGAGAAATTCGGCCGCCCGTCGGCCTGCTCCTCTTTCAGTATCCTGATCCCTCTCCAACGGGCTGATTCTGAGACGATCTTGGTGTAATCAACTATCCGGGTTCCATTGGGATTGGGGGGGAAGGGAGCATGATTCGAAACTTTGTGTGCAGACTATTGATGAGGGGGAAATTCCGCTTGCACTACATTCGGCGAAGTCTCACCCTCGATCAATGAGTGGCAGGGATCACGGAGGAACTGCCCCCGTCCTGAATTGCCGATTGGAGGGACACCCTCAAGTGGTGACCGCACTCAACTATATCCTGTGAACCCGCAGCAACAGCGTTATCACTACCTCGACGCCCTGCGAGCATTTGCCATGCTGCTCGGCATCGTGTTTCACGTGCTTTTTTCATTTGTCGAAGTTCCGATCTGGCCGGCGCAGGACATCTACCGCAGCGACGCCCATTACAGTTTTTTCCAACACGCCATACATGGATTCCGCATGCCGCTCTTCTTCGTCGTGAGCGGATTTTTCACCACCTTGCTTTGGCGCAGGCTCGGCGCCGCCGAACTCATCCGCCATCGGGCAAAACGGATTGCCCTACCGCTCGTGATCGGGACGCTCGTAATGTGGCCTTTGTTAATCGCCGCCAGTTTGTGGGGTGACGCAAAAAAGCGGCACAACGCAGCCTCGTATCCTCATCCCAAAATCACCGAGCAACCCGCCGATCTCTGGGACGCGGCGAAGGCTGGGAACATCGAAATGATCGACACTCTGCTCGACTGCGGCAATGATCCAAATAAGAGCGATCGTTTCGGCCTCTCGCCCCTCGCTTGGGCAGCCCTATTCGGACAGGCTGACGCCGCGGTTGCGCTTCTCGACGGAGGTGCCGAAATGAGCGCTCGCGATCCAAACGGATCCACCCCGCTGCACGCGGCGGCCTTACTCAGCCGCACCAGTGTTGCGCAGTGCCTGATTGATCGCGGCGCCGCCATCAACGCGGTCAACCATTGGGGCGAGACTCCGCTCGACAGAAGCCACACTCCACTCCTAGTCCTTGCCACGATTACCGGTTTGATCCAGATGGAGATCGACTCGAGGGAAGTCTCCGAAGGGCGCGAAGAGATCCGGGCTCTCCTTTCCGCCTCCGATGCGAAGTCGGGATCCGATCTCACGCCCGATGAGAAACTCCGCCAAGGCGGTTCAGGCTGGGGGAAGCTGTTCAAGATCTATGTTATGGGCGCGGTTTTTCCCGTTTTTCACCATCTCTGGTTCCTCTACTACCTGTGTTGCATGCTAGGCCTGTTCCTCTGCGCAACGTGGCTTCGGCGCAAATTGCCATCTGTGCTTCCTGTCAGGCTGCTGGCTACGCCCATCTGTTTGATCTATCTCATCCCACTCACGTTCTTGCCACAATTGTACTTCTGGCAGGGGTTTGGCGCTAACACCGCTCCCGGCATCATGCTCTGGCCACCAAAATTTTTCTACTACGCGATCTTTTTTTGCTTCGGTGCAGCTTGCTTCGGCAAGCAACAGTTCGAGCAGGATGCGGGGAGACACTGGATCCTTTGGTCTGTCGCTGCGCTTGCTGTGTTGCTCGTTGGTTTGAAGGCCTACTACGCGGGATTCCACGTGCTTGCGAGCGCATGCTCCGCGACCTATGCATGGCTGATGGTCTTCTCCTGCCTCGGCCTGTTCAGGCGCCTTTTTTCGACCGAGAACTCAATTATTCGCTATATAGCCGACTCATCCTACTGGCTCTACATCGTCCATTTTCCGCTTGTGATTGCGTTGCAGATCGCGATCAGTGACTGGCCACTACCCTCACCCGTAAAACTCATTCTCATCACCGCCGTGAGCATCACCTTACCGCTTATCTCTTACCATTATTGCGTGCGCTATACCGTCATCGGAAGAGTGCTGAACGGCGAGAGGCGCCGACCGAACTTTGTAGGGTCAGCATAGATAGATCAAGCGATGCACCCATCTAATAAGTCGCTTTAGACCAGGATTCATAGCCCACATTTTGCGACGGGATTCACAATTAAACACCTCCATGATTCATTGGGCAGCTAAGAAATATCTCACGCGGATCGCCGCCCAGGTCGAGGGGGCCATCTCCAACCCCCTCGAGGCTCAACTTAGAGTCTTCGAGCGCCTAGCAAAGACTCTGCGCGGAAGTGAAATCTCGATCCAAAGCGGGTTCGAACGATGTCGTGTGCTCGACGACTGTCGAACATTACCTATTTCTTCAAGTACCACGATGGCACCTTACTGGAAGGAAATATTTAAACACGGCAGATCAGAAAAACGCCAGATCGGGCGTTCGAAAATTCTTGGATTTGCCCGCACCAGCGGCACCAACGGTACCCCTAAAGACATCCCGCTGAACGCTGCCTATCTCAAGTCGTTGGATCGCACTCTAGCCCGGACGGTGGCGTGCCGATACCATACGACGGGAGAGTGGCACACCCTATTCTCAGGCAAACGGATCCTTCTCGGCTCACGACCGCTCTTCGGGCGCTCGCCGACTGGGCTTCCGATCTGTGATATCTCTGGGTTCATCACCACCCGGACCCCAAGATATCTTCAGTTTCTATTTGCCCCAAAACTTAAAGATCTCTGGATCAATGATTGGGAGGAGAAGGTCGAAACACTCCTTGACCAATTGGAGGGTGCCGACGTCATCTCCATCGTGGGGATTCCCGCCCTAGCAATGGACTTCTCCAAAAGGGCGTGTGCGAGATTTGGGGTATCCCACCTGAGCCGGCTGTGGCCGAACCTCAGCTCTTATACTTATGGGGGTGTGCACCTCAACCAAGAAGATAAGTCCGATATCAAATCGGCCTGGTTTCACCGGGAACACCCATTACATTTTATCGAATCCTACTTCGCCAGCGAGGGACCGCTGGCGATCACCTTTGACCCGGGAGATCCGGGGCTTGCCCTGAACACGCTTGAGAACCTCTACCTTTTTCGCGAGAACATCGATGGCGAGCCATTTCTTTTTGCCCATGAATTGAAAAAAGGAAAGATCTACTCAATTTACATCACCACCCCTGGCGGCCTCATCAACTATCATATGGGTGACAGGATCGAAGTAATGGAGGAACGCCCCCTTCTCATCCATGTTGCGGGTCGTGAGGTTGATGAGATCTCCATGACAGGTGAAAAACTATCCCTCGAACAGTTTGAACTGGCGTTGTCATCCGTGGGGTTGAACTCATCTAGTTTAGAAGAGAGCAAGGTCGTCGTTTGGGTTGAAGCTGGTGATAAACCACATCTCGTCTGGGGAATTCCCGAGAGCCTTTTCCCATCGCCTGCGGCATCTATTTCAGAATTGGTAACGCGGTTGGATGCGGCTCTTTGCCGCTTCAATATCCACTATGAGGAGGCGCTCATGATCGAGAAGGTGATTGCCCCGGCGAGCGCTATAGCGGTTCCGCTTCAAGTATTTGAGAACTACCGAAAAAGTGCATTGGGCGTTGCTCAACTCAAGCCAAAAAGACTTTTCAAATCCGAGGCGGATTTTCGGAAAATCTACCAGTGGGAGTAGCGCTAGCCTGAGGCTCGTCGTGAAAATAAATGCGTGCACGAAGCGGCTGGTTCAGCCGAATTTTGAATGAGCCTTCTGGCTTCAGTGGGGCTCCATCAGCCGGCGATTCGAATTTCCACCGGCATTGGGTAAGGATCATTTTGAGGATCAGAATCATCTCATTCCAAGCCATCCTAGATCCGATACAAGATCGCGGCCCCGCACCGAACGGTAAGAACCCGTACTTCGGTATTCCCGACGGGGCGGTGACGCTCTCCCTGAATCTCTCCGGATCAAAGTCTTCTGGGTTCTTCCATATTCTAGGGTTGCGATGAAGCAGAAATGGCGAGAAGAGGAATCGTGATCCCTTTTTGATCGGCTCACCGCCAAGACTGGTTGCGTCTGATGCAAATCGCTCAAACGCCCAGCCCGCTGGATAGAGGCGCATTGTTTCGGCGAGAACACGGGAAAGAAGATCTGGCGGTTCCCTTTTCCCGCGATTGGGGCAACCGTCCACAGCCGCTTCGTTTTGGTTAGAGTGCCTTACTTGTTCGAACAGACGGTTCCTCCAATTGGGATTCTCCTCGAGCAATTTGAGCCCCCAACATATGGTATTCGCGGGGCTCTCGGTTCCCGCAAAAAGTATCGAGAGGATCTCATCCTGCGGATGCGGTGTCCCCTGGGCCACCATCTTATCTGCGAGTTGATAAATCGTTTTCTTGGCGCGTGCGACCCGACGGTTCAAAGGGATCGGTAACCATGGGAAGTTATCGACCCCTATCACATACCTCCGCATCCCGTCCGACTGCAAAGTCCAGATCGCATCGGAGAAATCCAACGCCTCGTCGAACGTGGGCACATATTGGAACAAGTTCGAGCAGGTGATGCGAATGGACAATGCTAAGATCTCTCTATTTAGGGAGAAGGAACGCCCTGAAAACTCTGTCTTCCAACGATCCAAGCTTTCCTGGATTCGCGTCTCCATCGTCGGACGATAAGACTCAAGTGCCTCCTGTTGGAAGAGGGGCTGCAATTGTTGTCTGCTCTTGCGCCATTGGTTTCCTCGGTTCGTAAGAATGCCGCGCCCAATCAGTCGGGCGAGACCCGTGGAGACCCCGCCCTTGATGATGATGGTCTCGTGCTTTTCCACCAAGGCTTCACGGATAAGAGCCGGTTCGTTGACCAAATAAAATTGCAGGCCGAAGATCTTCACCCGGGCGAGATCCCCGCACTCAGCGCTCACGTTGGCAAGAAATCCGATCGAATCATCCCGGACGCCGAAGTAATTTTGGATTGGATGCCCGCATCGGTAAGTGTTGATCATCGACGACCATCATGGGGAGAAAGACAACGACTTGCAATCGGCGAATCCTACCGGAGCACGGAATCGATCCCGCGCCCGAGCGCGAGCGCGGTAGGCTTACGAGCTGGGCGACGTTCTTAGGGCTTGTTCGGAAATAAGTTGGTCATTTGCCTGATCGATGCCCAGAGGTCTAGTGCGGAAGCTGCCGTCGGTGAGGAAAGGATGCTCTAAGTTTCGGTCCCAACGGATTCGGCCAGGGACGGATGAATCGTAGACACCGGAGATGATGCCAGGATTTCCCAGCGACATGAAAAGGCGCTCGACGCCGGTCACCTTGTCACGATAAACCTCGATGTCACGCGGGATCCAGCGAACCCCGCCGGCACTTGAGCCATGCCTCACCAAGGTGTGCGTCCACTCCCCAGAATGGTCATCGCGCACCCATGCAGCAACCGCCCCGCCGCGTTCGAAGTTGGCGCCTGCCGCCACACCAGAAGTGATTCTCACCTCTGCTTACTCCAATCCGGCGCCTCTTCGATGACTTCTGCTGTAAGGGACAGCAACTGGCTTTTCAGCCTGGAAAATACTTCAGGATTGTATTTCGCAACGTCCGTCTTCTGGCCCAGGTCACTCGATAGATCGTACAATTCGAAGCTGTCGTAGGTCATTGCCTTGATCGCTGGAATCCATGATTCGTTAAATTGGTTGAGCTGGACGTATCTGCCGCGAATCCGGTCGAGCTCGGGAATACCGAAGCCCTCGAAGAGCTTCGCTCGCACGGTAGCCTCCGGATCGGAATCGCCCTTCTCTCGCAAGGCAGTCACCATCTGGTCTATCAGTTTGGACATCGCTTCACGGTCACGAGGGAACGCGGTGGAGCGCCGACCGATCAGAGACCAGGTCCCGTCGCGCAATGCGATGGGGCTTCCCGACGTTGGAAGAATCCAAGCGAGGGGTTGGTGGCGCGTGATCGTTTCGGTTTTACCGAGAAGGAGAGGAGAGATGTCGGAACCATCGATGTGGACGCCTTTGGGTGTTTCGATCCCCGCTAGACCACAAATGGTAGGAACAATATCGATTTGCCCGGCCGGCTCGCGCGAGACACGACGTCCAGGGATTGTCCCCGGCCACGAGAAAATCCCCGGAACGCGGATGCCACCTTCAAGATTCGAGCCCTTGGTTCCGCGCAATTCTCCCACCCTGTCCTTGAGGTAGCTTCCGTTATCGGACGAGTAAATCACCAGTGTCTCTTCGAGGACGCCCATTGCCCTGAGCTTCTCTAACAGACGTCCAATCGCGCGGTCGGTATGATCGATCGTCCCCGAGTAGATCGCGCCCGCGTCGTTAGCGGCACCATAGTCGGCGACGATCTCTTCCGGAGCGGCGATGGGGGCGTGTGGCTCGTGGAACCACACGTTGAGAAAAAATGGTTTCTGGTCTTTATGTTCCTCCTCCAACCAGCCAATCGCCTCATCGACGACGAGTTGGCAGGCGTATCCCTTTAGCTCTCCGATGCGTTTACGATTTCGCCAGAAGTTGGTGGGATTGCGATGGCTCGGCGCGGCGTTGAGGTCGGTGGCGAACCAGTAGTCGAAACCGTGCTGATCGATCCAAGGTTTGTCGCGCCCACGGAACGGAGCCCCTAGGTGCCATTTGCCGAAATGGGCGGTCTGATAGCCGTTGGCTTTCAAAATTTCAGCTAGGGTGATTTCACTCTCGAGCAGGTGTGAGTCCTGATCGTTGTCGCTTATCCAGCTGTAGACGCCCGAGCGCACATGGTGCCGCCCCGTTAGAAGGGTCGCCCGCGAAGGCGAGCAGACGGCCGCGCCGGAGTAAAAATCAGTAAAGCGGACACCGCTGCCAGCCAGCCGGTCTAGGTGAGGGGTTTTTACCGGACCGCCGTAGCAGCCGAGATCTTTCCAGCCGAGATCGTCAGCGAGAAGGACGACGACGTTGGGCTGGGAGAAACCAGAATTCCCGGCTTCTGACTGCTTTTTTGATGAAGGCTTGGCAGCCGCCTGCGACTTACCCCTTGGTTCTTCTTCTGCCGATCGGATGTGATCGAGTAGTTCTATGATAGGCTTGTTGTCTGCAGCGGCATCTTTGATGCAGTAGAGAAAACGCAGTCCGCGGAGGAAAATCTGTTTCCCGGCCAGAGCTGGTGAGGCGTGAAAACTGTCATCCAGTTGATTGGTAGCGAGGACTTTCATTTCCCGTCCACGCTGCAGAACGAGAACGTTGCCCTCTCGATCAGGAAGGTAGATTCTCCCGTCGGCGCCGACGGGCGAAGCGTATATTCCGCCAATTCCGGGCAAGCGCTCGCGGTCAATCACCGGGCTGCCATCGTTGGCTTCGAGACAGGTGAGGAGATTTTGGTTCGATTGGGTGAAGTAGAGGAGCCCATCGTAGAGGATTGGCGACGGTATGTAGGGGATGCCGCGAACAGCTTTCCAGACGGCGGAATCTGTGACGTCACCTTTGCCCGTGATTGGAATGGCAAGAAGAGAGTAACCCTCGTAGCCGCTCATGCAGTAGACGACTTCGCCGTCGACGATCGGACAAGGGGTGCAGTTGCCGGTCAGTCCCTGCGCCTCCCAGATGATCTCGCCCGTTTCTAAATCGTAGCTGCGGATCTTGTTCGAGGCTGTGGTAATCACCTGGATCACTCCATTGTGCTCTGTGATGGCTGGCGTGGCCCAGGCATTGCCTTCGTCGCGATCCTTTTTCCAAAGCGTCTCCCCGTCTTTGGACTCCAAAACCTCGATGGTCGATTGCCCGCCGTGATCGCGGATGATGACGATC
>JBLHKE010000061.1:0-17614 GCA_047619485.1 Verrucomicrobiales bacterium
GCCTTCCCATGGGGAGCAAAGGTAATTTCGATCGGGTGCCAACGGTTCTCCTCAGGCACCACCGTGAATGAAACATCGTGCGTGACGTGTCCGCGCGTCGATCGAATAAGTTTGCCGCCATGGGATAACTCAAATGGCGCCGTCGTCGATGCAAACGTGACCGTCACACGCTCAGGAGCATATTCGTAGTCGAGTTGCGCACCTTTCTGCACCGCCGGGTGGAGCATCTGCCAGAGATCAAGTTGGGTGCGGAGTCGCAACTGACCAGCCGCGTCGCGGTTCATCACCATGAAATGCGAGCTTGGTGCTGTCAGCTTTCGGGACACGTCGAGATCGATATGAGGCAGCCGGCGCGTGTGCGCCACCTCGCCCTCGACGAGCCACTCAGCAACGACTCCGGAAGTGTCGGCCTGCAACGAATACCCACCGGGAAGATCCACGCTGAGCCAGGTCGCTTCGGGTAGAGGCTCGGTCTTGATCGAGACGACATCCGCCGTTGCCCCGCCGCCAACAATTGCCAGCGGTCGACGCCCGGCAGCCTGCTGGGCACTGACCACTTCGTAGGGCGGTCGCATGGTCTCGAACCGATCCCCCGCGCGCGCATTGGGACTCGCCTCGACGCTAGCACCCTCGTGGCTCCACCCGTCAGGGAGCACGCGGTCGAACGCCACTCGAATCTCATCAGCAGAATGCCGCCAGGCCGCCACCGGTTGGGGAGCCCCATTCTTGTAACGCACCCGCCATATCTTCCCCTTGCCTTTCGGACCGGTGCCCCAATCCGGATCACCCGAGTGAACGCAAAACCTCATTTCCCCTGTCGGGCTGACGCACTGGTCGATGGTCATCATGCCCATGCAGGCGATGATTTCGTTATGCGCCACGTAGCCGTGCTCAGTCTTTACAAGTTTCGTCCGATAGATTTTTCCCCGCGATTCGCCCGCCACGAATGCATCATTCTTCCACCAGGTAGGGCCGAACACCTTACCGCCACCAACCGGCGAGTTAAAATTCATGCCGCAGGTCGATTGGTGTTGCGGTCCGTAATCGTAGACGCTCGGCTCATCGATCACGTTCGGCAGATGTTTCGGGTGCCGCGGCGGGAAACCGTAGTGCCTCCCGCGCTGGATGTTCAGTAGCTCGTCGAAGGGGTTTCCGTTGGGCAACCAAGTCGCCCCCTCTTGATCGGTGCAAAACAGATCACCGTGTTCGTTGAATCCGAGGGCGATCGGCCACCGGATGCCTGTGCAGATCTTCTCGCGGGACTTGAAGTCCGGCGCGATTCGGTAGATCGCCCCACGCTCACTGCTTAGATCGTTCTTCGCCGATCCGGTCTCCTCGATGTCGTAAGCATCGTTGTAGAGGCGCACGCCGAGGCCAAACCAGACCGAGCCGTCGCTCGTGTCATAGGCGAGACCAGTTACATCCACGCCCGCCCGGGCAGGTGGCCAGCCCTCAGCTATCGTCTGCACCACTTCGGCACGATCATCGCCGTCCTGATCCGCGATCATCATGATCTTCCCCTTCGCCGCTAGGAACACCGCGTTCCCATGCGGACTCCCCTCTGGCGCCAGGTCCATCCCGATTTGCCCTACGATCTTACCCTTGCTCTCGAAGAAAAGCTCGACCTTGTCCTCCGCACCATCGCCGTCGGTATCTGAGAGAAGGTAAATGTCACCCGCGTAGCTGAGCACCACGAGTTTCCCATCGTGGCGGTAGAGCAGGTTGTTGCAGTTCGGCAAATCGACCGGCAACGGCTCGGCGCTAATACCTGGGAGGAGCGGGTGAAACTTGCCGTCGGGGGCGGCGGTTGCCACCCCAGCAAAAATGATTAGAACAAGCAAGTAGCGCATCCGTTGATGCTAGGAGGCAAAATCGATATCGTCGAGCTGAGGATTCGGCTAGCTCCAGTTCCTGGCAAGTCTCCTCCACTCACAGAGAGAATGGCGCGGCGGCGACAATCACCCGTCGGTCGGAATCATAGTGGGGTCGCGGTAAGCTTTCCCTGCTCGGTAGAGTTTGAGCCGTTCCTCTAGCCGGGTCGCCATCTCCTCTTTGCTGAACTCCCTAGCCGCCTCCACCGCACGTCTTCCCACGGCAACCGCTTTCTCAAACTCACCAGCCTCTGCATGGGCTGCGGCCAGTGTGCCGAGTAGCGGGGGGATCTTTTCACCCGTAATTTCGCAGGCTCTCTCCGCCAGACGCACCGCCTCTTTTCCGTTCCGCTGCGCCTCAGCTGGGTGCGTCGCCAAAACCCAGGCGAGATTATTCGCTGCGAGCGGATCCTCTGGTCGCGCTTCCAATACTGCCCGATAGTGCGGCATTGCCTCCGCGGCCTTCCCTTGATCACGCAGTAATCCTGCGAGTTCGCTGTGGGTCTCAGGATGCGATTGCAACGCAAGCGACTCACGGTAGTGCGCTATCGCCTCGTCTACCTCACCGAGTTTGGTTCGAAATTTGCCCAGCTGCGCCAGACTCTCGAAGTCATCCCGACGGTCGGCAAGGATCGCCTCTAGTTGCTCGGCTGCCTTGCGCAAGTCACCCTGTTCAACGAACATACGCATCAGCTCGTCTCTCACCAGCCTTTGACTTGGGACGAGTTCCAAAGATCTCTCGTAGTGGCGTAGAGCGAGAGCGTAGTCCTTATCGTCCTGTGCGATTGCACCGAGAAAGCGCTCGCACTCAGCAAGTTCACCGCGAGCGTCGGCCTTTCCCTCGTAGAGCGGGAGCAGCTGATGCAAGTAGGCGCGCGCCTCTTCAAGCATTCCTTCCTCGGCCAATTCTACCGCGAAGGTGCGCGGCACGAGCCCCGCTGGTGGATATTTCCACCGACCTGCAAAGGGAACCGCAGCGGACAAAATCTCCCCGCTTCCAACACCGCAGATTTTCCGATCCGTGGCGAGTTGCTCTGGGGTTACGAGTCCCTGATAGACCGCGGCGACCTGCCCATTCTGATCGATAAGGAAACTCGACGGAACCGGTAGGTCGTTCTGCCGGCCGATGAAACTTAACTGCAGGGCATTCAACATTTCCACTAGGCCGCGATTCGCTAGGCCTACCTCAAAAGGGTAGAGAACCTTCGCCGCTGCCGCTTTCACCTTGGCCAAGTCTTTACCTGCATCGCCGGTAGGTTCATCCACACAGAGGGAAAGCACCTCCAGACCGGCCTTTTCAAAGTCACTCACGCCACGCCCCCACTCTTTCATTTCACCACGGCAATTTGGACACCAAGTCGCCCAGAGATTAAGCAGCAGGGGTTTCTCGCCGAACCGGTTCGATAGGGATTCTTCCTCACCCTTTGCATTGATGAACTTGAGATTCTCTGGCATTGGAACCGGTCGGAGAAACACAACTCGGGAACTCGACATCTGCTCGGTAGCGTCTACCCGGGCCGATACCGGCTTGGAGAAAAGTTTCCCCGCTGAGATCGGTGGCGTCCAGATCTCAGCATCGCCTTTGCCTTCGACCAGAACAAAATGCCGATCCGTGGCCACATCCAGAAATACCTCCTCCATACCACCAGGCCAACGCACGAGCACTTGATCAATGCGGTCGGATTTACCCAGTCCGAAGTGGAGCCACTTACTCGACTGGGAGAGGTAGCCGCTACCGGCGTAGAGTGACTTCATGATCGGCACCTGATCACCTCCAGCCAGCCTGATTTCCACCCGTGCCCCAATCGCGTCTCGGTTGGCAGTCGTGCCCTGCAACTTCAGTGCGACGAAATGGTTGTCGGTCTCGAGCTCGTTGTGGATAAATCGCACCCGTGGCGCGTTGCGGTTCATAACCCAAAAGTCGATGCGCCCGTCGTGATCCCAATCGGTCAATGCCAGACCGCGCCCATCGTCGGCGAAGTCGAGCCCGCTAACAGCTGAGATGTCCGCGAAATTACCGTCGCCGGTGTTGAGGAAGGCGCAGTTCCGCTCGCGCCCACTGAAGGATCTACCGGCGCGGATCAGCTTATTAGTCGCCGCCCAGCCGACGTCGTAGGCACGCATCTCTTTAGACGTGGCGGATTCACTAGGTGATTGCGACACGACCTGCCGCCAGAAGAAGCTTCACAAATCGCCGGGATCCTCCCTAGTGAAAAATCCGTTGGTAACCACCAGATCCTCCCACGCATCGTTGTTGAGATCAGCGAAATGGGAAGACCATGCCCAACGCCCCATAGTGACCCCCGTAGCGATGCTGACATCGCGGAATGTTCCGTCTCCCAAGTTCTCAAACAAGGTGTTGCCGCGCGCATGCCGGCGCAGACCCGCCAGTACATCATCCGCAGCCCCTTCCTGAAAGCTTCGCTGGTAAGCGATTCGACCACCAGCAGAGGAGAACATATTGCTCACATAAACATCCATGCGCCCGTCGCGGTTGTAGTCTGCCCAACTCACCGACATACCCGCCGCGATGTCTTCGACTCCTGCCGCGGCCGCCACGTCGACGAATTTACGCCGCCCGTCTACCCCAAGATCGTTGCGATAGAGGTTGTTACGGCCGAAGTCGTTGGCTACGTAGAGGTCGGGGTCACCGTCATCGTCGTAATCTTCCCAGGACGCCGCCAGAGAAAACCGACGGTTGTTCTCCCCAAATCCGACCTGTGCGGTCACGTCTTCGAAGTCGAAGTCACCGCGGTTCTCGATGAAAAAGTTACGCGCGCCGTTGTTGGCATCGTGGTAGGGTACGGGGTTGGCGAAAATGTCTCCAGGCGCGACGTCGTCCCGTGGAGTGTAGCCACAGATATAGATATCCAGGTCGCCGTCGAGGTCATAGTCGGCAGAGGCAATGCTCGCTGGCCACGAGAACATCTCGACCTCGACACGCTGGCGAAAGCGTCCCGCGCCATCATTTTCGTGCAATGTTAGTGCGTAGCCGAGACCGAGCGCTAGGTCCTGATCCCCATCACCATCGAGATCGATAAACAGGGCGCTGCGCGCATCGTCGAGGTAGTCAAGTCCGGCCTCTCTAGTTGCATCGGTCAGCTGTCCCGCATCGTCTTGGATGAATAGCCGCGATGGAAGTCCCGAAGGCTGGCACACGAACACATCTTCGCGCCCATCGCCGTTGGCGTCACCGAGGGAGATCCCCTGGTTGCCCTGTTGGATTCCGAACGCCACATCCATGTTGCCATACCAGTGATCCGCACCGAGCCGCAATTGTTGCTCGTAACTCTGAATCCCCCCGAACAACTCGGCAGTCCGGTCGAGGAATGGCGGACGCGATTCGCCCTCATTCAAATACCGCACCTCCTCAAAGTCTTCGACACGCCACCCCTTCAGCAGCGGTTCGTCATCGCCTGCCCATTCACAGCTCAGGTTGATCGTCTGGGAAATCCGTCCCCCATCAATGGCCGCGCCATCCGTCTCTAACCTCACGGAAGTGGAGAACGTCTTTGCGTTGTTACCGAGCTCGACTCGCACGATTTTCCAACGCATTGGTTCCTCATCGATCGTGACGTTCTTGCGGAAAGACGATTGGAAAGATTTGACCGCCTCTTTGAATTCGAGCCCGCCTGGATCTTCGGATGCTGCGCCACGGCGAACGGAAAGGGTCACGTCGCGGAATACCTCCTGCATCTCTGGTCGCAGTGCAGTGCCTCTAAAAGAGCTATCCACTACGAGTGCTATCTCCTCCGGGACAGGCCTTCCAGCGAGGAGAAGATTCCCGAGTGCCTCGAGTTGCCGCTTGGCATCCTCAGCAAGAATTTCAGTGTTCCAATCAGGGTCGTGATTTGGTTCGGTCTTCTGAAAAACTTCATGCAACGGAGCGCTGGCACTACGATCCTCCAACAACGGAAGCTCTGACGCCCCTCGGGCGGTCGATTCTAGATCTGGAAAATCGACTTTAAGTTGATCCTCAATTTTCTCACCTTTTGGCTCCGGATCGGTGGCGTCGCCACACCCTAGGAGGGAGAAACCAAAAATGACTGCGAGAAGGGTATTTGTAACACTATGATACACAGGTAGTCGAAAAAACTTGGGCTCAGCATCGCCCAAACCAACCCGATGGGCAAATCTATGTAAATTTTGCTTCATGCAGAATTGCAAATATGCTAATGATTACACTATCGTCATAAAGCCGACTGCCGTGAACCAATGTGATCGGTAACCCCTCGAAGTTGAATCCTTATTATGAGACCCCCCCCGAAAAAACTGTGTACTGCGCTAGTGACTAGCGCCCTCCTCTCCCTCCACGCCGGAGCCGAAACCCTCAACTCGCTGGCCGAGTTTGGAAACGCTGCAAACTCGGACGCAACCAGCGGTGCTGGCACTGCTCGCGGAGGAAACTTCGACAACGCTGGAACCGATGCCTACACGCTGACTGCCGGAGGTACCGACTTCTGGGGCGCCAGCGACCACGGCAGCTACATCTTTGACAATGCTCAAAGCCGTGCCGCTGGAGAAGACTTCTCCGTGGTGGTTCGCTCCGTTTCGATTGCTGGAGACCCTGCCGAAGCCCTCGCTGGTGAGTGGGGACGCACCGGACCGATGGTACGAAAAACTCCCGACGTAGCCAACGCTGCCAACGTGGCTCACATCCGTAAATCGGGTTCTACTAACACTACGATCCTACAAGGACGCCTCTCCGATGGCGCAGGGACTGACCGTGGTCCAGACAATAATGGTGAACACGCAAATGCAGGCGAAAATAACGCAAACGGCGATGTCCGAAACACTCCAATTTGGCTATCACTGCACCGCGTAAACGACGTCTGGTACTCCACATGGGCGGTAGACGATGCTGGGTCACCTGGCCCATGGAGCGATCTTCGTATCCGTGCAGCCAGTGCCGACATGGCTGGTGAGGTTTGGGTCGGTCTTGCGCACCAGTCCCACAACATCAACCCTGTGACAAACACCGCAGTGTTCGACAACTTCTCAGTTGGCGCATTCGATGCGAATCTCGGGGATTTTCCAATCACTACTAGCTGCGACCTCACCTTCGCGGGTAACGATATCTTCCTGAGTGCCTTTGGCTCCGAGCTCGGAGTTGGACCGGTACAAGATATCAACTGGGAAGTGCGACTCGTCTCTACTGGTGAGACCTTCATAACTGGTCAGCTCAAGGCTGATATTTTTCTCGCTGCCAACGGTGGCAATATCGCAGCCTTCGATGCACTTGTCGGACCGGCGGGCACCACATTCGTCGAGCATATCGACTGGAATGCCAACGACTACACCCGGACGAACGATGCGGGAGTCAACCTATTCGCGGAGGCGGTTCCCGGTTTATTCGGCGGTGACGAGAGTAACTACGCGATCGAAATGACTGGGGAGATCCACATCCCGAACGACGTGGATCGCGGCAATTTGGATTCCGTCTTGTTCCACGATGGTGTGGATGACTATTGCTACCTTGAGATCGACGGCGTCGTCCTCATCGACAACAACCAGTGGAGCAACGTGGCAGGTACCGGAAACAACGGCGGCACGCAGGCGACACTCGACGTGAGCGACGGTAAATACAATGATGGTGAGTGGGTCAATTTCCGCATGGTCACCTGGGAAACTGGCGGCGGTGACGATGCTATCCTCGTCTGGGATGCGCTAGATCGCACAGGCGCCGACTCCATCACTGGTAGTGCCGACGCTACGACCGAATCCTACCTCGGAACCGGACTCGGAGACGGCGCACAGGTCGCCTTCGCCCACGATACCAGCGACATCGTCCCTGCGGAAAATTTCCGCGTTGCTGCTCCTGCCTTCACTGTTATCGCAGACGGTGTCGGGCAACCGTCTAACCTGATGGTCGGCACGATCGCGGCCGACACCGTCGCGGTCGAACTCTTTGTTGAAGGAGTATCGTGCGTCTCTGTCCCTGTGTTGCCAACCTTAGATAACGCAGACTTCACGAGCTTAGATGTTGTCACCATCGTCCTCGCTGACGTTGGCACCGGCGGCACGGCAGACATCGACGAGGCAACTCTCGTCTTGCAACTTGATGGGTCAGTAATCGCGCCTACCAGCGTCAGCCACATCGATCAGTCGACCACGATCACCTACATACTTCCGACCCCAGCCGCTCCTTACACGTTCCACAACTTCACAATTACTGGAACGACCACTGGTGCCACTGGAGCAAAGGACTTCTCAATTTCTGCATCTCCGCGCTCTTGGCCGTTCCTCGAGGAACTCCGAGCCGGTCTTACAGATCCGCCAAACGCGGCTACAGGCTGGGACTACATGGAGTTCCTAGTCGTTCCGACCCTCGGCAGAAATCTCGGTGCTACCGAGCAGGGCTTCATCGACGCCCAGACAGTGATCAACACAGCAAGCGTGCCTGATGCGCGTATCGATCAGCCCTACGTCAATCATAGGGATCCTGATAGCGGCGGCACCGGCGATTGGTGCCCAGATCTGCCGATTCTCATCGACACCGTTGGCGTTGATGACAACCAGTATATCACCTATGCGCGGACCATGGTAACCATCGGCGAGGCAGATCCTTTGATCTACACCTTCCGCATCCGCGGCGATGACGGCTACGGCTTGCGCGCTACTGGAGCGAGCTTCACATCTGTGGCAGGGGGCGCACCCAACACACTAGACAGTCGGGACCCGAGCGTGGTGTTCTACCCGAATTTCACGGGCGACTCAAATTCCTTCGCCGTCTGTGAATTCCCAGCGTCTGGCGACTACCTCATCGAGTTCTTCGGATTCGAAGGTGGTGGCGGTGCCTACCAAGAAGTGAGCTGGGCGCCAGGCGCCTTCTCGGCTCTCGGACAGACGATCGGCTGGAGGCTCTTGGGGGACACCTCAAACTTCGTCTCCGAGTCCAAATGGGCAGCGATCAACGAAAGCGTTCTCCCACCGGATCCGATCGCCCCTGACTCCGGGTGGTCTACCTACATCTGGTATGACGCTGCGGTCGGTACCCTTGGCAACACCATCAACTTCATCAATGGTGCTGATCCAGGCGCAGCGACGGCAACCGTCCTCCAGCAGCTCAACCACTCCGATGACGGTGGTGGCGGCGGCCGGTTTGGCGCCAACGATCCGTTCCCTGGCGACCCGAATGTGGGTGCTGCTACCGACAATATCGCCATGCTCGCGCGTGCCTATGTGGTAGCGCCCGTAGATGGGGACTACACCATTCAGGTTCGTTCTGACGATGGCTTCTTGTTGCGCTTCGTCGATCCAGCCAATGTGTTCACTGCTTCGAACGGGCTTGGCACTGTCCACCCGAATGCCCAGAACGAGGCCTACGTTGCCGCTGGCACTGGTGACTCGAACACTCGAGCAGTGGTCAATCTCACCGCTGGCACCCACGAGTTGCTCTACATCTGGTGGGAAGGTCAAGGCGGAGCCAACTTCGAGGTCTCAGCCGCCCCAGGAGTCGAACTCAGCCAGGACGGACCATACGAACTGCTGTCAACCACCCCGTCTGCGTCGAACCTCTACCTCGGCAAGCCGCAGTTACCGTCCTTCGATATCATTGATTTCATCCATGATACCGATAACGACACGTTCACCCTGAGCTGGACATCTCAGGAGGATCGCACCTACATCCTCTACTGGAATACTGATCTGTTCACATTCGAGAACGACATCGCTGACGATATTTTGTCCGGTGGGGCGGCCACAACATTCGGGCCATTCCCGAACCCAATGCCAGGAGCCGCAAGGATCTACTTCCGCGTAATTACTGCGAACTAGGACTCCTCAAGGTAACTGAACAAATAGTCTGCCCGCCCGTCGTCTCGACGGGCGGGCTTTTTTTTCTTTCTTGGTTGGAGCGTATATCCCTCTCATGATGAGGGCGTCGATTCTATCCAGCTCAATTACTGAAGTGGCCCCCGGAAACAGAGCCAGCTGACTATTGATTTTTTTGAGCTGTTCTGAGGTGGGGTAACCACCGAAAACAGAACTGATGAAACGAAAGGGAAGACACCTGTCACCCGAATTCAAAGCCCGCGTCGCCCTAGAGGCGCTCAAGGGCATCCGGACAGTAAACGACATAGCTGAGGAGAACGACGTTGCGCCGACGCAGGTTAGCGCATGGAAAAAGGAACTCGAGAGCCGCCTGCCCGAAGTGTTCGAGGGCAAGGGATCCGTCGCCCGCGAGCTGGCGCAGAAGGAGGCGCGCGAGGGAAAGCTCGAGCGCAAGATCGGCCAGCTAGTGATCGAGAAGGAGTTCCTCGAAAAAAAGTGCGGGGAGCTGGGACTAGACCTCAGCGAAAAGCCATGATCGAGCGTGCCCACAAAAAGCTCTCGGTGCGAAAACAGTGCGACCTACTCGACGTGAACCGCAATCGTCTCGAGCCACGCGTGCCGAAACGCACCGCGTCAGACCTCGCCGTGATGGCGGCGATGGATGCGCTGCAAACTGAGTTCCCCTTCCTCGGTGCGAGGAAGCTCGTGCTAGAGCTGCTCGAACTGGGGCACCGTGTCAGTCGCAAGCGCGTGCGCCAGCTGATGCAGTTGATGGGCATCTCGGCGCTCGTGCCGCAGCCGAACACCAGCAAGCCATCGCAAGAAAACAAGATCTACCCCTACCTGCTGCGCGACCTCGAGATCACACAGGCAGATCAGGTCTGATGCGCGGACATCACCTACATCCCGATGGCCAAAGGGCACGCCTACCTGGTAGCGATCATGGACTGGCACACGAGAGCCGTGCTAGCGTGGGAGTTGCCCAACACGATGGGCATCGCCTTCTGCCTGCACGCACTACGCAAGGCGATGGCGAGAACCGGCCGCGCCGCCGAGATCTTCAACACCGATGAGAGAAGCCAGTTCACGAGCAAGGACTGGATGGGCGAACTCGAATCAGCCGGGGTGCGAGTGAGCATGGACGGCCGAGGCCGGTGGATGGACAACGTGTTCATCGAGCGGCTCTGGCGGAGCCTGAAATACGAGCAGCTGCGCCTGTGGAGCTATCGCGACATCCCAGAGCTCGAAGGTCAGATCGACAGCTGGATGAACTACTACAACCACCGACGAAAGCACCAGCACCTCGACTACGGGAAGCCCTGGGATCTCTACGAAAAGATGACAGAACAAACCCCAGCAGCCGCCTGACTAGGGAAGCCGACCGATTTTTGGAGAGGTTCCGCTCCAGCCTACTCGCTCCACCTCTCCAAAAATCGCCCCCCCCAAGACTCACAATAAACACAACCAATCCCCGCCAAAGGCAGCATCAACAAAACGACGATTGTGCTGGCAACTAATTCGGGGCCACTTCACCCTTCGCCTACTTCAAATGGGTGTTCGAGCGCCTGCCCGGCATGACCAACCAGGACGACTTCGCCCCTCTGCTCCCATGCAACTGGGTAGCCGCGCAGAAAGAGCAGCAAGATAAAGCTGCATAGATGGCAGAGATGCCATAGCTCTGGCACAAATGCTAGGGGTGCTTCGTTGATCCTTTACGATATTTGAGGCCGCAGTGCTCGGCGAAAGCGGGGCCGCTCATACCGCTGGCCTGGTAGGCCGCTAGGACTTCGTCCTTATACTGCTGGGTGTAGCGAGGGCGCCCGGCGCGGTCGCGTTTGATGATGGTTGTCGGGAGATCGTCTGAAGTAGATGCCATAGGTGTGCATAGCATGGCTCCTATGCGACCCTCCGCTAGAGAGGCCCCGTTGACCGCTTACTCTGAAATGGCCTTAAAGTTGTTCCGGCGAAAGGTGCAAATAGTATCGTGATCGGGATGGGTGTCGCCGGTGAGGTAGCTTACGCAAACATCGCGGTAAGTGGCCCTCTCAATTTTACGGGATGAGAAAACCCTGTTGGCATAGCAGTATATGAGGAGCGCAAGCATCATATGAGGAGGGAACTGTTGATCCCCTGACCCTCGATGGTTGATCTGAAAAACTTCGAGCGGGAGTCGCTTCAATGACGAAATGAACTAAATCTTCTTCCCCAACCCAGTCCCGGAGATCGGAAGGTAACAGCATCGGGGTATTTCGATCAACGTTGACAAATTTGGTGCCCATCACTTTTACTTTGTCACATTCCTCTGCTTTTTAAAGGGCACCTCCGGAAACCTGCTGTGGAAATGGGGCGCAGAGAAAATTCCCGCTGGCGAGGCGATAAACGCTAAGCTATCTGGTGATAGTGGGCGCTTTAGCAACGAAGACAGCGGGGATTTTATCAAGCTCCAGCCCGCATGAGGTTTTCGGAGGTGCCCTAAAGCACAGATTTGTGCCGATAAACGCAAATTTTTTCTTGGGTTGAGGGACGGGATGCGCTTCCATTTTTTACAGAACTTTTACAGGAAATACGGGCGTGTTTGACACTTTGTTGGGTGGAGTGTGGGAGGGGGTTGGCATGAAAATTCGATCTGTTTGTTGTTATTCGTTGTTGTTGGCTAGTGCTCTGGTGATGGCTCAGGATGTTGAGACTGCGGAGAGCGCGGTGGCTAAAGATCCGTTTGTTAAAGGGGTGGCGGTGGATGATCCATTTGGAGACGCTGGCGGAGTGGAGGCGGACGCGCCCACTTGTTCTCTGCGCGTGTCGGATCGCGGGCCAGGGATTCCAGAAACAGCGGCCAAACGTATATTCGAGCCGTTTGTACGCTTGAGTGAGCGTGTAGATGAGGGGGTGAGCGGGACAGGCTTGGGCCTATCGATCGCCCGGGAGCTCGCCGAGAAAATGGGTGGCGCACTGCTACTGCTCGAGTCCGAATCAGGAGCAGTGTTCGAGTTCCGCTTACCCGTAGCTCCATCTAATGTGGTGGAGATGGAAGGGCGAAAGATCTCATGAGGATCTTGGTGGCGGACGATGATCCAGTGACGTTGGATTCGTTGGGAACCTGTCTGGAGCAGGAAGGTTTCGAGGTTCTGCGTGCTTCCGATGGCAAGGAGGCTCTGGCGCATTGGAAGGATGGGCACCCGGAGCTGCTGTGCTTGGATATCATGATGCCGAATGTGGATGGCTACGAGGTCTGCCGGCGGGTGCGTGCAGCAGACTCGGTCGTGCCGATTCTGTTTCTATCAGCAAAATCGGAAGAGATTGATGTGGTGGTGGGATTGGAACTCGGGGCGGACGATTTTGTGCGCAAGCCATTTGGAACCCACGAATTTCTCGCACGGGTGCGAGCCGCCGTCCGGCGATCACAGACGGCGGTGCAGGTGACCAAGCGAGAGCGCTTCTCGATGGGCGATCTAATCGTCTATCCGAAGGAGCTACGGGCGGAGCGCGATGGAGAGTCGGTGGATCTATCGCCGCGGGAGGTTGCGATCTTAACCCTGTTGCACGAGCGGGCTGCCGAGGCGGTGCACCGGGACGAGATCTTGGATCGCTGCTGGGGGATCGATTACTACCCAGAATCTCGAACTTTGGATCAGCATGTGGCGAAACTGAGGAAGCGAATCGAGCTCGATCCTTCGGAGCCATTGATCGTCGCGACGGTGCGTGGCGTCGGGTACCGCTATCCGGGAATACGCCGAATCAGGTAGTTGACGGAAAGTGCGTAAGAATGGACAGTCGGAGGGGATTCTCACCTCTACTAATTCTAACCAACTTGGAACGCAGACATTACCAACGTATTCGGAGCAAAGCGATCGAGGAGGCGAGTGCCGACTTACCGTCTCCGACAAACTGGCAGCGGCCGGTTAGCATCGCTGGTTCCGTGCTGCTGGTGGGCCTGTTCGGTTGGTTTTTTGTTAGCCGCGTGCTGCCAGATCCTGATCGGGAGGAAGGGGCTGACCCGACGGTTGCTGGCGTCGGCGAAACCGTGGGAGATGAGAGTCCGGGGCTAGAGGTCAAAGAGGTGCAGCAGCTGGTTGACGATTTTTTGAGTGCGAGCTCGGTCGAGGAGTTGTTGACGATGGTAGAGGAACCCGAGGTGAGTGAGGCGCAGATCAGGCGTTTTCTCGAGGAGTCGGGTAGTGAGTTGCCCTTCGAAGGCAACATAGGCGGATTTATAGACGTCGAGTATGACGGCGATTTCCGCTATGACGTGATGATCGACGGCCTGCTCGGCAGGACGTCGAAGCTATCGATCGGGGCCGGGAAGGATGGGACACCTCTGGTTCATTGGGGCTGGTCAATCGGGTGGATGGATCCGGATTGGGAAACGGTGATCGCTGCGAAGTTGGAAGAGACGGTTGGCGTGAAGGTGTTCCTCGTGCTCGATGACTATTACAACTACGACTATCGGGATGAGGCGAAGTGGCAGAGCGTCAGGCTGAGTGACAGCCTGATGAAAATTGAGCCCATCTACGGGTTTATCGAGCGGTCGAACCCCGATTTAAAGAAGGCGATGCGGTGTCGTCAGTTCGAGCCAGTGACGGCCGAGATTAAATTCTTGCCGGGGCAGACGCACGATCTGGTGGAAGTGGTGAGCCTGAAGCATTTCAGTTGGGTCGGGGATTGATTCAAGCCGCCTACTCGAGGCCTTCGAGCAAGTCATCGGTGCTGGAATCTAGCGGGTTGACGTTGGAGGGAGCCTCTTTGGCTTCACCGATGCCGAGCTTGTTGGCTGCCTCAGGGTCATTGCTGGCATCGAGATCCGGTTCGGCGGGAGTCGCTAGGGGCTGATCGGTCGCTTGGGTCGAACTGGCTTTTGTAGCCGTGTTCGTCTCTTTTTCTCCGAATGCTTTTTTGAGGCCGAAAGGAATGAGGGTGAAGGCGACGATGGCGACGGTGATGGCGGCTGTCGCGGTGATCGTGCTCTGGAGTAAATTGCTGGACGCGATCGAGCCGAGCATCTCGCGGGGGCTCTTGCCGCGCATCTCGGAGAGGAATTTGCGCAGTTCGCTGGCGGTGGCTTGGTGGTTTTCGTTGGGCATCGATCTAATCTGTCTGGCTTTCTGGTTCGAGGATATGGACGATCTCACCACCGGCCATGGAGATGGCTTCGATGGCTGGTTCGAAGGTCGGGGCAGGGGCTTCTCGATCGATTTTCAGGTGCACTTGCCGCTGCCCGACCGGGCGCTGGCCGAGCACTTGTTGCAGTGCGGGAGCGAGGGCGGCTGGGGCGATCGGCTGGCCATTGAGATGCAATTTGTGGTCGGTGTCGATCGTGACGGTGGCGATCGCTGCATCGGCTTGCACGACCTCGTCGGAGACGGCGGGCTTCCACGGGATGTGGTCGTCGTTCTGGGCGCGCGCGAGGATGACGAAAAAGATGAGCAGGAGAAATGCGATATCGCCCATCGCCACCGAGGGGATGTTGGCTTCGAATTTTTTCCTGGGGAGTCTCACTGGTATGAAGGTGAAGGGTGTTGCTTAGCGCTCCGCGCTGTCTGATGAGGTTTGGGTCGTAGGGGGGCGTCAGTCGACTGAGATGGTTTCCTGCTTTTCTAGTTGGAGGGTAATGATGCCTCCGGCCTGTTCGATGATGGTGGTGACGCTGATCCAGTGCTGGTATTGCACGCGCGGGCTGCTCTTGACGATGATGACTCGATCCTCCTCCTTCTCTTTGCCGGCGAGCATCGCTTCGAGTTTGCGCCGGAGGCGGTGGGTGGGGATTGGTTCGCCATCGACGACCACGGCGCCGGGGGAGATGGAGACTTCGATGTTTTGGCTCTGCTGGGATTGGTCCTCCTCCTCGCTGCGGGGGATGGTCTGCTCGCGGCCGGTGCCGGGTTGGACGGAGGCGCAGACGAGAAAGAAGATCATGAGGATGAAGGCGATGTCGGTGGCAGCGCTGGATGCGGGCTCGACGAGGAGCTTGCGGCGTTGGATTTTCATTTATCCTTGTTCAGGGTCATCTGCAGTGTGACGGCTTCGATGAGTTCGCTGGCGGAAGTCTCGACCTCTAGGACGAGGTTGTTGATGATGCTGGTGAAGTAGTTGAAGGCGATGAAGGCGGGGATGCCGACGATCAGGCCGAAGCAGGTAGTTAGGAGGGCTCGCTCGATCCCGCTGGCGGCGAGTTCGACGATGTTGGCCTTGCCCGACTGGCTGACGATGTTGCCGAAGGCAATGATCATTCCTTGGACAGTGCCGAGGAAGCCGAGCATGGGGGCACTGCTGGAGACGGTGGCGAGGACTGGAAGGTGGCGCTCGAGGGCGGCGACGATGTGCACACCGTAATTCTCCATGCTCTTCACGACCTGCTCCTCGGTGCGGGCGGCATCGTAGTCGAGGCGTTGCAGGACGAAGTATTTGCGTAAGCCGTTGGCGAGCACGGCGGCGACCGGGCCACGCGAGCGATCACAGAGTTCGAGCGCCTCCTCGATCTGGTTGTTGGAGAGGAGGTCGACGACCTGTTGGCGCAGTTCCTCGGCGCTCGTGTCGAGCATTTTGAGTGAGCGGTAGCGTTCGATGCAGACCGCGGTGGCCGCGATGCCGAGTGCGAGGATTGGCCACATGAAGATACCGCCTTTGATCAGCATGCCGAGGGCACCGCTGTCCCAGATGTCCGGGAAGATGAAACCGAGCAGGATGAGGATGACTGCAGGGACGGCTGCGATGGCTAGCCAGAAGAACGGTTGGGACCCGCTGCCCTTCTTCGGGAGATGGCGGTGTTTATTGGCGGGTGCTTTGGCGAGGGAGGTGGCGGAAGGCATTGGGTTTTGATAGCGTATTGAGGGGCGGGGGCCAAGCTGCCTTATTAGTTGGAGCACTTCGGGATTTCGGGCGGGCAGACAAGGAACCTCCCTCCATCCCACAAAAAAGCGCCACGGACAGGTTGTCCGTGGCGCTCACTAGTGATGGTTCTTGTTTTGAGGGTTTCTAGGCGGTCTTGCCGGCTTTCGCCTTCCAAGCGTCGATGGCGGTGGCTGCCTTCTTCGAGACGTCGCCGCGACCATCGTCGGTGATTGTTTTGCCGTCAGGGCCGACGATGATCAATTTTGGAATGCCTCTTACTTTGTAGCGATCCTTGAGAGCTTTAACTTTCTTCGTGCCGAATTTCACGGTGGTCCACTTCATCTTGGTGTCCTTCATGTATTGCATCTGCGCCGCCTCGTTCTTGTCGGAGCTAACGAAGACGATCTCGAAGTCGTCTTTGTTCTGATTGCGGAACTTGACCAAGCTAGGGGTGAAGGCGCGGCATGGTGGGCACCAGTGCGCCGAGAAGTAGATGCCGACGATCTTGCCTTTGAGTTGGTCGCGGGAAACCTCCTCGCCTTCTGCGTTGTAGAGGGTCTCGGGGAAAAGATCGACCGCGCTGGTGATCTTCTTCTCAGGCTTGGTCTTGGTCGCCGCCTTGTCGTCTGCGAAAGCGTTGAGGCCGATCGCTGCGACGCCGAGGATGGCGGTGGATAAGAGGATGGTTTTTTTGATCATAGGTTTTGTTTCTTGTCTAGACGTAGCGGCACCGGGGGCTGCGCTTGTCTTTCTTGTTAGAGGGATTTCAGGTGGGCGATGCTCTGCTGGACGCTCTTGATCGGGTCGGGCGATTGGTCCTGTTCGACGTGGCAATGAGCAACCCCTGCGGCGGCGGCGGCCTCGATGATCGGCTCCATCTCGATGCGGCCGTTGCCGAGTTCTTTGAAGGCGTCGTTGGGTAGCTTGCCGTAGTTGGGTAGCTCGAGATCTTTCTTGAGATCCTTGAGGTGCAACTGTGAGACGCGACCTTCCAGCTTCTTGATGAGCTTGACCGGGTCGACCCCGCCAGCTTTCACCCAGAAAACATCGAGCTCGAACTTCATGTCTTCGGAGAACTCGTCGACGAACACGTCGAACCCCGTCTGCCCATCGGCGTCCGGTTTGAACTCGAAATTGTGATTGTG
>JBLHKE010000062.1:0-17541 GCA_047619485.1 Verrucomicrobiales bacterium
TGCGGGCGTTCTCGACATTTTTCACGATCGATTCGATCTGCTGCGGCGTGCCGGAGAACGGTTGCGATCCCGCTCCGATCTTGGTTGCGGACGGCGTCGGATAGAAGCGCAACTTGTCCCGTGTCGGTCCGCCGAGCAGGCGGTAGACCGGCACGCCCCACAGTTTGCCGGTGATATCCCACAGCGCCATGTCGATGCCGGCCAGCGTGTGTGTCAGGAACGGCCCACCGCGCATGTTGCGGTGCGCGCGGTAGATCTTCTGCCACAGGTGCTCGATGCGCGTCGGGTTCTCGCCGTCGAGCAGTTCGAACAGCGATCGCGCCAGCTCGGCCGCGACGAACGATTCCAGTTGACTGATCTCGCCCCAGCCGGTGACACCGTAGTTGGTTTCGATTTTGAGGAATACTTTCCGCATCACCGGTGTGGCCGTCAGCTTGGTGATTTTAATCGTCGTCGTTTTGTCAGCGACGTTCGCTGCGGGATTGTTCGAATCGTCGGCACCCAGAGCCGCGTTTAATACGGCGGCGGCACATCCGCCCGCCGCTGCGACGCGTCCGAGCCATTCCCGCCGACTTGATAGCAAGTCCTCGTTCACGGTGTTGACAAATTGACGAATTCGAGGGGCGATTCCGCAGTGTGGGCGTCCTCCTTGCCAACTGTCGTTGCGGTCACTTTTACGGGCATGTTGAAATCGGGTAACGTTTCGGCAAAATGGATCTTGAGCTTAGCGGTAGTCTGTCCGGCAGGCACGGTGACGGGTTCGGCGCTGACGCCACCGAAGTGAGCTGGAACTTGCAGCCCGACTTCGACGTCCATTTCTTTGATCGCCGGTCCGCGGGCGATCTCGACCGGCACCTCGACGGTTGAGCCCGGACCGACGGCGAGCGAAGGCCCGAGAGGTTTGACGCTGAGAAAGCCGGCCACCATCTGGCCGATGAACTGATGTTTGGAGTCGGCCGAGGTGTAACTGACGACGTGCTTGCTACCGTCCGCTTCCACGACGGTGCCATGAATCATGATCGTGGTGCGACTGGTCCGGCCGATCTCGAGGCAGGGCGCCATGACGGTGCCATAATCGAAATCCGTGGCCTCGGGCGGGATGGTGATGGTCGGCCCGCGGTTGCCTTGAAGGTGCCTGATCTGACGATCCGCTAGGCGCGCGTAGATCGGTCCGGTGAAGCCTCCCCTGTGCAGCTTGTAGTGGCGCCGGTAAATCGAACCGCGCGGCATGATGTAGGAATTGTAGTCGCCGGTAAAATAGAAGGGCGTCGGGATGGCGACGGCCAACAGCAGATCCCGCAGCGGCGGTTCACCACGGGCGACCGCCACGCTGGCACCGCGCGTGACTTTATTTTCACCGATCACTGCCACTCCGGAGATCGTGACGCGCGCCTCCTGAAGCTTGACGCCCGCCTCGGCGCGGAAACTCAACTCCGCCTTGGCCTTACCTTTCGCGATCTTAGTAGCCGCCAAGTGCACGCCCTCAGGCAACCCTTCGGCCACGAGCTCGATCTCACCATCAAATCCCCTCAGCCGCTGCACCGTCACGGAGAGCTTCGCCGTAGGGGCGGGCGGGCGCGCTTTTTTCTGTTCTTCACTGAGCCCTCCGATGTCGCGGAAGACGGTGATGGCGTCGGAAGCGAGAGACAGTTTGAAATCGGATCCAGGTGACGGGCGCAGCATCAGACGATAGCAATAATGCCCCCCGCCCCGATGCGCAAAATGCTCGGCGATCGCGATCTGGTAGGTGCCGGCCTCCGGCGCTTCGAATTGGAGAACCGCGCCGGTTTGTGGATTGCCGGGATTGCCGCTACGCGCGATCTCTTTTCCTGAAGCATCATAGATCTTCATGACCGGGAAAAGCGGGCTACCCAACTCGCCAGCGAGGAGCTCACATTCGATCTTGTCGCCCTTGCCAGCTGCGACGCTCCAGTAATCGAGATCACCTGGAGTTTGGATGCGACCATTGAGAACGCTCGGGACCGAGGCGGTCGCTGCGCTGGATTGAACCGCTGAATCGTTCGGTTCGACCTCGAGCTGCTCAGGGGTGTCTCCCGCCTGCAAGAAAATTGGGTCTGCTTGGCCGGGGAGCTCTCCGGTCGGCAGCGGAAAGGTAGCAGAAGCGCCGTCGGGGATGTTGAAGTCTAGATTGCCACGGGGGGAACCGTCATCGCCAAGGAGCTCAAAGCCTGTCCTGGTGCCGCGCCTTCCGCCCAGCGGGTATGTGGTGGCAATGTTAGGGTTTCTGGTGATGCTGAGCCGGTAGACGTAAGGTTGCAGCCCGCCAAAATCGATGTCATGGATCCTCACTTCGTAAACACCGTCGGCAGGCGCTTTCCATTGCAGCGTCGGATCTTTGCCGGTGACGGGAACGGTTTCTGCAAGCCGGGCGCCCTTGGGGTCGAGAACTTCGAGCCGGGCATTCAAGGGTGAACCCAATCGGCGCGCGTTCACCGAGCACGTGATCGTCTCGCCAGCCTTGGCGGTAAGAGTCCAGATGTCGATGTCTTCGCGCGGGAAAATCCGCCCGTTGATCGTCACCGGCAGCGTCACGGCCGTAGGCGCCGGAGCGCCGTCTACTTCTTCTTCGACCACCTCCGGCAGGTTGCCGACGATAAATCTCGCAGCCAGCGTGACACCCTGAGAGGTCGAGACGTGCCAGTAGCGGACGCCGACCGCGGCGTCTTTTGCAATCGCCACCTGGCCGGCGTGATCACGCGGGTAGTCTTCCTTCTGCTGCGATGCCGGCATCGGGATGAGCGGACCTTCGAAAAACTTGGTGTCTACTTCGCTGACGGTCGGGCCGGCGGCGACTCCCGGTCCGAGCATTTTGAACCCTCCCTCGCCGTGCAGGTAATGGGCACCCACTTTGAACTTCACGGTTTCGCCCTGCTGGCCACCAGCTGGAAAAATATACGATGCGTGAGGCACTTCGGCCTGCAGCGACGACAGAGCAGCCAGTGCGAGGAAACTAGGTAGGAGGATGCGACGCATGATTGAATTGGGCAACGTCTACAAAAGCCCCTCGATAACCGAGCCATTGTTCACGATCGGGATCGGGCGGCCTTCTGGCGTCATCAGTTCTTCTCGGGCGTCGATGCCGAATTGGCGGTACATCGTTGCTGCAAAATCCTCCGGCGAAACCGGATCGTCGGCGGGTTCCTCTGCATATTTGTCGCTCTTGCCGATGACCCTGCCACCTTGGATGCCGCCGCCGCCGAGCGCGACAGTGAAGCATTTGCTCCAGTGGTCGCGTCCGCCGTTGGCGTTGATGCGCGGCGTGCGCCCGAATTCGCCCGTCACGACGACCATCGTGCTGTCCAACATCCCACGATCATCCAGGTCGCGGAACAGCGCTGCCATCGCATGATCGAGCATCGGCAGCTGGTGCCGCAGCACCCGCGCGTTGGCGTCGTGGGTGTCCCAGTTCGAGTGATCGATGGTGACGCAACGCACGCCGCCCTCGACCAGCCGCCGCGCCATGAGGCAGCTCTGCCCCAGCGTCGTGCGGCCGTATTCGTCGCGTAGCTTCTCGGGCTCGGCGCCGATATCGAAAGCCTTTTTCGCGGCGGGCGACGTCATCAGATCAAACGCTTTTTCCTTGAACACGCCGACGGTACGGGCGCTGCGGTTGGCGGCGACCTCGGTGCTTTTGTGGTAGCGATCGATCCCCGCCAGGAGCGCGGCGCGAGCCTCCAGGCGTTCGGCATCGACGGTCATCGGTGGGACAAGATCCGGCACCGAAAATCCCGGCGAACTCGGATCGGCCTCGATGGCGAAGGCCGCGGAGGTCGCCCCGAGATACGCCGGGCCGCCGCTGCGGTGCATCGTCGGAAGGCAGACGTAGGCGGGCACCGAGCCGCGCGGCCCGAGCTTGTGTGCGATGATCGAGCCGTGGCAAGGCCGCTGGTTGTTGGGGATCAGGTTGGCGTTGAAGCCAGCGAGCGTGTGATAGCCAGTCAGCATGTAGTGATCGGCCGACCCGTGACCAGCGTCGCTGTGGGTGAACGATCGGATCAGCGAAATCTTGTCCATCTGTTGCGCGGTGCGCTCGAGATGTTCGCCGATACGGATGCCGGGAATGTTGGTAGGGATCGACCCGAATTCACCGCGGATGTTGGCGGGTGCGTCCGGTTTGAGATCGAAGGTATCGATCGTGCTCAGCCCGCCATGCAGAAAAACAAAGATGACCGAGATGTCGGATTTCGGATTGGCGGCCGGCGCGCTTTGCAGCAGGCGCGGCAGTGTCAAGTTCGCGCCCAGCATGGCCGCGGTGCCGACGCGGAGGAAACTTCGACGATCGACGCCGTCGCAGAAACGTTTGGTTTTTTTCATCGTGTGAGGGTCAGTGATTGAAGACAAATTCTAGCGAGTTCATCATGCTCCAGGCAAGGTCCTCGGCGGCCGCGCGGCGCTTGCCCGCTCCCGCTTTTTCCAGGTAATCGCGCGCACGGCTGCGTTCGCTAGCGTCTGGCGTCCGTGCGAAGAATGACAGATAGAGCTCGTCCACGAGCTGGTCGTCATCAGAGACGGCCCGCTCCAGGCGGGCGACCGCGCCGGATTCGTGCGCGAGTTTGGCGTCGATCTGTGGCGAGTTCATCAGGTTGAGAATCTGGGCGATGCTCGCCTCGCCGTTGCGTTCGCACTCGCACGCGGAGGCGCGCATCGGCCTGCCATAGAGCCGCAGAAAATAGTTCGGCACCTGGCTGTCCCAAAGCTGGATCGCACGGTAGCCGGCCGGCATGCTGTCGAATTTCTCTGCGACGCCAGTGGTCTGGCTGATAGCATCGAGCAACACTTCCGCAGTGAGATTTTTGAATAGCGCCCGCGAGTAGTTCTGCTCGTCGATGATGTTGGTTTCGTTAGGATGGGAGGAGAGTTGATAGGTGCGCGATGCCGTCAGCGTGCGGATGATTGCCTTCAAATTGAACTCCACATCCGCAGCGTGCTGGGCCAGCGCCTCGTAGAGTTCAGGATTGCTCGGAGGGTTGGTGGCGCGGACGTCGTCGACCGGCTCGACGAGGCCGCGGCCGAAGAAATGTGCCGTCATCCGGTTAGCGAGGTTGCGCGCAAACCACGGATTGTCGGGGGCGGTCAGCCACGCGGCGAGCGCCTTGCGGCGGTCTGCGCCTTCCACCGCCGCCTCCGCCGGAGCTTGCCCGCCGAGCGGATACGGGAAAATATTTTTCCCGCTCCGCGGGTTCTTCGCAGCGGCATTGCCGGCGGCTAGAATGATCTCCTCGAGTCCTGACTTGCGCGTAGCGACCGGCTGGAAGAACGCCTGCATCCCGAAGTAGTCATCCTGGCTCCACCGATCATAAGGGTGATGGTGGCATTCTGCGCAAGCGATCCGCACACCCATGAACACTTGCGACAGTGAACTCGCCATGTCTCCGGGGCGCGCCACCACTTTGAAAAAATGGCCAGCGGGTGCTTCGGCTAGCGGTCCCTCGGCAGTTACAAGTTCGCGGCACATGACATCGAAGGGCTTGTTCTCGGCGACGCTCTCACGGATCCACCGATAGTATTCGTAGGCTCCACGGCGACCCAATTTATCAGAATCCACACGCAAGAGGTCTGCCCATTTGAGCGCCCAGTAGTCGGCGTACTCAGGGCGCTCTAACAAAACATCAACCAACTGCGCACGGCGCCCGGGATCTTGCTTGCCGAGAAATTCACGCGCCTCTGTGGCGGTCGGCAGCGTCCCGATGATATCGAGATACACCCGACGCAGGAACGTCGCGTCGTCGGCGAGCTCCGACGGGCGCAAGTTGAGTTTTCTGAGATTCGCATCGACTGCCTCGTCGATGAAGTTGTGTTGCGGCGGAAATGCGGTGTCCGGTGTTTCACCTGGTCGCGGAACAAGCAGTCGACAAATCTGCATCACACCCAGATAGCGAGCCATGACAGCCGACTGTCCCGGCAACTCGCCTGCCGTCACGAGCCCATTTTCGTCAACGCTCGCAAGGGCATCATTGTTCGACCGGAATTCCGCAAGGTGTGTCACGTCTGAGCGCCGCCCATCACTGAAAACAGCGACGACCCGGAGCTGCTGCTGGGAACGGAATTTCATGATGCGCTCGCCCGGCGACACCTCCAGGCTCACGACCTTTAAATCGCCCGCCCCCTCGCCAAAACTAGCCCCGGCCGCGATCCACGCGCGCAAGGTCTGGTAGGCGTCCGATCCAGTGAGCATGCGTTCGCCGCCACCGTGCGGCATCACTCCGGCCGACTTGAGCAACAGCAAACTGTGATCGGGAGCTGCCGGGAAGATCCGTCTGCCACGCCCGGCCTTCACGACCGCATCGAAGTCTCCCCGGGCATCGAAACCGAACACCGAAAGCTTGAATCCGTTCTGCCCCTCGGCTTTGCCGTGACAGCCAGAATTGTTGCATCCGTAGCGGCTGAACAGCGGGCTAATGTCAGTTTTAAAATCAAATGTCCGCAGCGCCTTGGAACCTGCGACGGCGACCTTCACAATCTTTTCGAATCCGCGCGCCCGGACGATGACATTGCAAGTCCCGTCACCCAACCCGGAGACGACGCCGCGCGCAGTTATGTCGACGATGTCGGTCGACGCCGGAGACAAATATTCCGCTTCACGCGTCAGATCGATCGACCGGCCGGTCGCGGTTTTCCCGTGCACAAGAATCGTAAATCTTTCCCCAGGTCGACCCAGGGTGATGGAGCTTGGATCTGTAACGATCGCTACGATCTCGGCAGGCGCCTCCAGTGCCACCAAAGCCTGCTCAGGGTTCGACTTCGCATTCCCGAGCGCTCCAGCCATCACGACCACGATCGCAATGATATTCAGCAGACGGATCCCCGCAGCGACCGCCATCGCCATCGCCCAGATTTGGCTTAGTTGGTTCATTTTCAAATCGTTGTGCGCTAAATCTAGGTCTTGCCTGAAACGATGTCATGCAAATACGCGTGCTGTAGAATGTGCTCGGAATCCTCACCCAGACACGGTACCTAGAGTTGTAGCAGATCTTTCCTCATCTTATCCCCCTACCCTCCCCATGAACAGCGACTCCAATTCAGAAGACTATGGCAAGCTAGGCCGCTTTGGTCGCCGAGATCTCCTTGCAGGGTTCGGCGTTGCGGCTGCGGCGGGACTGGCCTTCACCAACGAGGTGGTCGGGCAAGCACAGAACCCTGCTGCGCAGGTCGCCGACCGATCGTCAACCATCCGCATCTCGGCGATGAAGACGTATTGGGTCGGTCCGGTAGTCTATGTGAAGATCGAGACCAATCACGGCGTCCACGGTTGGGGCGATCTGAAGGGGGTCGATCCGCGAGTCGCGCAGGTGCTCGTGAAATCTCTGTTCGAGCTAATCGACGGCGAGAATCCGACGCGCATCGAACACATCTGGCAGAAGCTCTACCGGTCGCACCGCGACATGCGCGGCGGAGCGCTGATGGTACACACGATTGCGGCCATCGACATCGCTTTGTGGGATCTCGTCGGCAAGCTTTGGGATGTCCCCGTCTACCGGATGCTGGGCGGCCCGAGCCGCGACCGCATCCGCGTCTACCACACCCCGAAGGCCCAGAAGGTTCCGCCGCACGGGATCTTCGAACATTCGGGCACGCCAGCCGACATCGAGCGCATGGTGAAGGCAATCGCTGCAGCGCGCGAGAAGGTAGGTCCGGATGGCGCCGTGATGTTCGACGCGCACTCCGCCGTCCCGCCGGCCACCCTGATCCAACTGGCCGCCGCCATCAAACCCTACGATGTGATGTTCATCGAAGAGCCGGCCGTCCCGGGCAACATCGAAGTCTTCAAGCGCATCAAAGAGCAGGTCTCGATCCCCCTCGCCACCGGCGAGCGCGACCGCACGATCTGGGGGGTGCTGCCCTACCTGCAGGAAGGTTGCATCGACATCCTGCAGCCGGACTGCTGCCACACCGGCGGGATCAGCCAGATGAAAAAGATCGCCACCCTCGCCGAAGCCTATTTTGTGCCGCTCGCGCCGCATTGCACCGCCTCTTTCCTGGGGATTGCGGCAAGCCTGCATGTGGCCGCGTCGATCCCCTTCTTGCTCATCCACGAATTCTATCCTGAGAATGCTGGCTTCAACGTGCCGGGCCTGACCCGCATGGCGTATGAACTGGACGCGGAAGGCTACATTGGATTGCCACCGGGACCTGGCCTCGGGGTGGAAGTGGATGAGGCCAAGCTAGAGACAGAATCTCACAAACCACAGTCCTATCGCTGGCCCGGCGCAAAACTCAAAGACGGCTCGGTTGCAGATTATTAGCGTGATATCTCTTGGGCAGGCTTGAACGGGGATGCCGTTGCGATCGCAGCCTGAATGCTACGGCTTCCGAGAATGCCCGTGCTCCGCCGATTGCATCAGGCCACGCATGTAATCGACGGCAAACAGGCGCCCGAGCATGTGGTAGTCGGGAAATTCGTTCGATTCGCCCGCCATCGTCGGCGCGTGGTCCGGCCGGATCGGGCAGTCGATCCCCGCTTCATAGTAAGCCTCCACGCACGCGACCGTGTCCGTCTTGCCATTGTCGTGAAACACTTCGCGAAAACTCGGCACCGCGCCGACGACATCGCGGAAGTGGGCGAAGTTGATGTGTGGTGCCAGGCGGCGGATCAGCGAGGGAATGTCATACCGGCGGCGCTCGAAGCGATCGTCCCCTGACACAGACAGATCCCGTTCGACGGCGACACGACGATCCCGAAGAGCCGCTCGAACGCTTGCGGCGTGGACATGATGCGCGCCTGGCCGTGGAGTTCCTCGACCGGAGGGTCGTCCGGATGCATCGATAGCTTCACGCCAGCCCGCTCCGCCACCGGCACGACCTCCTTCAAAAAGTATTCCAAGTTCTCCCAGAGTTGTTCCGCACTGTTCGGCTCACTCACCTCCGCCCGGTAGCCGGTGTCATTTGGCACCGCCGTCTGTCGCGCCAGATCCAGCACTGTCACCTTGGCGCCGCCCCGCTCTAACACATCCACCGATGTGCGCTGCCAATCATCATCCGACATCCAGCTGTAGCACAACACCGGCACGCCAGCCGCGCCCATGTTGCGGATCAGAGCCTTGAAATCCTCGAGCTGCTGGTCGCGTCCCGGCGAGTTATGGATGAAGCGCAAGGTGGGCACCAGCCGCTCGATCACCCCGAGGCGCATTACGCGAAATCGTTGCAGATCATCCCGGACCAGGAGGGCGTCCGCGAGGAACTGGTGCGGCTCTATCTTGCCAACGGCGAGCGGGAGAAAGCCGCCGAGCAGTTGCAGGCGATGCTCGGTCTTGATCGAAATGACTTCGAGCACCTCGCGCAGCTCGCCCAGCTCCAAGCTGAACCTCTACCGGGAAGGCCGCGCGGCGCGGGATCCGACGCTCGTCCGCGGGCAAGATTGACCGGTCAAGACCGATACGCGGCGCTTCAACCCTCTCACGGAGGTGTTCGCTGTAGCTGATGCGTGAGCGCTTCAGCGTCCCCCAGATAGCGAAGCGCCAGCAGCCCGCGCAGGCCAACTTCCTGCCGCCCGAACCCGGTCACGTGCCCGGCATGCAGAAGGCGCGCGCCGCCACCGCCGACATCTACCCGTGCCTCCGCTTGCCCAATTGGGAAATCGGAGCAACTGGTCCAGTCGCCCAACAATCCTACAATTCGCGATGTTGTTTATAGTTGATCTGCCGTGTTAGCATCCGCTCCATGCACGCCTCCCTCGCCCTCCTCCCGATTGCCGTTGTCGCGGTGTTTCTGGTCGGGCTGCGTTGGCCGGCGAGCCGGGCGATGCCGCTGAGCTACGTCACGGCAGCGCTGCTCGCAATTTTTGTCTGGCAGGTTCCTGCGCTTCAGGTGACGGCGGCAACGGTCAAAGGTCTGGTCATCACGGCGACGCTGCTGTTCATCATATTTGGAGCGATCTTGATGCTAAACACGCTGCAGGAGAGCGGTGCGCTGACCACCATCCGCCGTGGTTTTATGGACATCTCCCCGGACCGGCGCGTGCAGGTGATAATCATCGCCTGGTTGTTCGGCTCCTTCATCGAGGGATCGGCTGGTTTCGGCACGCCCGCCGCGGTGGCGGTGCCTTTGTTAGTCGGTCTGCGTTTTCCGGCGATGGCGGCGGTCGTGGCCGGGATGATCATCCAGAGCACTCCCGTTTCGTTCGGTGCGCTCGGCACGCCCATCCTCGTCGGCGTCAACACGGGGCTCGGCAACGATGCGGCGGTGTTGGAGTTCGCGAGGGCGCAGGGTTTCGTCGATGCCGCCGGCCTGGTGGACCGCGACGCATTGTTGGCGATGATCGGCGCCAAGGTGGCGTTGTTGCACGCCATCATCGGGACCTTGGTGCCGCTATTTGTTGTCTCGCTGATGACGCGTTTCTTCGGCGAGAAGCGCACCTTGCGCGAAGGGCTGGCGATTTGGAAATTCGCGCTGTTCGCCTCGCTGTCGATGACCGTGCCGTACCTGATCGTCGCCATCGTCCTCGGGCCGGAGTTCCCGTCGCTGATCGGTGCGCTCGTCGGGCTGGCGATCGTGGTTACCGCCGCCAAGAGGGGGTTCCTGATGCCGCGGCGCGAGGACACCTGGGACTTCCCGGCGAAGGAGACCTGGGACCCGAGCTGGTCTGGCACGATCGCGATCAGCACCGCCGCCCCGCGTTCGCAGATCTCGATGCTGCGCGCCTGGTCGCCGTATTTGTTGGTCGCGCTGCTACTGGTGGTGACCCGCGTGCCGGTTCTCGGGGTGAAGAACTTGCTCATCGCGCCGTGGGTAACGCTTTCCAATGGCTCGCTTTTTGGCACTGACATCGCGCTTAAAGTCCAGCCGCTCTATCTCCCCGGTACCGTGTTCGTCGTCGTGTCTCTGACCACCTACTTCCTGCACCGGATGGATCGGGCATCTTACCGGAAGGCATGGGGAAACTCGTGGAGGACGACCTTGCGCGCGTCGGTGGCTTTGGTGTTCACCGTGCCGATGGTGCAGGTCTTCATCAATTCCGGAGGCGGTGCGGCCGGACTGGCGAAGATGCCGATCGAACTCGCGCAAGGAATCGCCGATCTCACCGGCGAGGCATGGCCTCTGGTCGCGCCGATCGTTGGCGGTTTCGGGGCCTTCGTTGCCGGCAGCAACACCGTGAGCAACATGATGTTCTCGCTGTTCCAATTCGGCGTCGGCGAGCGCATCGGAGCGGACCCGAGCTGGGTGGTCGCCCTGCAGGCGGTCGGGGGTGCGGCGGGCAACATTATCTGCGTGCACAATGTCGTCGCGGCCTCTGCGGTGGTCGGCCTCGTCGGCAAAGAGGGATTGGTGATCCGCAAGACGCTGCCCGCCTTCCTCTACTATGCGCTGTTCGCGGGTCTGCTCGGGTTCGTCATCATTCGCATGTCCTAGCGGTCGCCAATCGGCACGTAGCTTCTGAACTTACTTTTTTCAACGGATCCAATTCCCAAAACAACCGCCTCATGAAACACCCAAAACAGATCGCAATCTACGGCCTTTTTCTTGCCCTCTTTTCGATGCCCCTTGCGGCGGCGGAACCTGCGTCGGGATGGCGAGGCAACGCGACGGGACTGTGGCCGGATACAAAGGCGCCCACCTCTTGGAAGCGGTTAGCCCACGGTGCGATCGAAGACATGCGTGCGCAGGCCGATCAGCCATCGAAGCCCGGTGCAGGAAAGGCCCCGGCGGTCAGGAAGGGTTTGATCGCGGAGTGGCTCGTGCTTGGACCGTTTTCGGTGCACGATTCGGTAGAGAATTTTGATGACGACTTGGTGGGCGGCGAAGCGTTACTTTCTCCCACTTCAGGCCAGCGCAGCGGGGGCAAAGAGTGGCGCCGCGTGGCGGGCACACTGGACGATCCGATGGTATTTGGAACGGCCGTTTTGCCGTGGGTCGAACTGGAGCCAGTCGATAGCTTCGCAGGCAATCGCATCTACTACGCGCATGCGCACGTCTATTCCCCGCGCGGCGGACCGACCCGAGCCGTCGTCGAACATTGTTACGGGCTCAAGGTCTGGGTGAACGGACGCGTGGCGTACCGAAATCCCCAACGTCTCGGTGTGCTGGGCGGTTATCAGCCGATCAGCAAACACGAACTGGCGAACACCGAGCCGCCGGCAGGACAATTCGGGTTCGATCTGGCGCCCGGTTGGAACCGCCTGCTGCTCAAATTGAGCAGCTCGAATCGCGACAACTGGAAGGAGACGAACTTCTGTCTGCGGCTGATGGACCCGCCGGACGTCGCCTACGAAAGCGAGAACATCCGCTGGATGACGGAGCTGCCGGGGAGGAGCACGTCGACCCCGATCCTCGTCGGCGACCGCATCTTTATCGCGGCTGAACCCGATCTCCTGGTCTGCGTAGACAAGCGCTCCGGTCGCATCCTGTGGTCCGCCGCCAATAATTACTACGAAGCGCTCTCGGACGAAGAGCGGCAGGCCGATCCCGCCTACGCGACACGCGTAGCGCCGCTCGCTGCGAAACTGCGGGAGGAACCCGATCGCTCCAAGCGCATGGCCTTGCGCCGCGAAATGCAGGAGACACTCATGACCATCGACCAGCCGCGCTTCGAGCTGAAGTACGACGGGCATTTCGCATCGCACTTCGGCATCGTCGGATTTTCGATGCCCACGCCGGTCAGCGACGGCAAGCACGTCTACGTGTGGAGCGGCATGGGCGTCGCCGCCTGCTACGACTTGGACGGCCGGCGGCAGTGGATCACACGCGTGCCGACGGGGCGGCTGGAGTACGGCTCATCCCCCGCCCTTGCCGACGGCGTGCTCGGGGTTTTTCTCGGCAAGCTCCACGGCCTGGACGCGAAGACAGGCGAGCTGTTGTGGACTCAGCCGAAGATCAAAAAAAACATCGGCGCCGTCCTCGCCACGACCTTTGCGGGTCGGCAGGTTTTCGTGTCGCAGTTAGGCGAGATCATCCGCCCCGAGGATGGAGAATTGCTATTCCGTCCGAGAAACGCGATTGACGGCGGCTGCTGGGCACCGCCAGTCTTGCTGGGCTCGCGCATGTTCGTCGGCAAGTACGGCGTGAAACAGCTCAGCGTGTTCGATTTTAAAGGAGTCGATCCGGAGGAAGACCTGCAAGAGTGGAAACCCGAATTGCTCGCGACCATCGATCTGGATCTGCCGCGGGAACACAGTCTGCTCCCGGATGGCAGCTGGATCGACCGCTCGACGGCCGGCTCGCCATTGGTGCACGAGGACCTGGCTTACTCCGTCGACATCTATGGCTGGCTCTACGTGCGAGATTTGAAAACGGGAGCCACGATCTATTACAAGGATCTGCAGCTGGACGGATTGATGCACTACAACGCCGTTCCAGTCGCCGCGAGCCCCACACTGATCGGCGACAAGATCCTCGTGATGGACAACCAGGGAACCACCATTGTCCTCGCCCCCGGTCGCACATTCAAAGTGCTGGGACGAAACCGGATCGAAACCCGCCTAGAACGCGTCTGGCTCCTTCCGGCACAGGAAACCCTCACCTACGCGCCGCCAATCGCAGATGCGGACTGCCTCTACCTGCGCGGCGAACGGTTTCTCTACTGCATTGGCCAGCCGTAAGAAAACTCGGGCGGGAAGGGTATTACTATTTTTGAGCTCGATTGAGTGGAGGCGATCGCCGGGATGATTCCCAAATAGCACGGACTACCGGATGCTCATCTTGAGGCGACCGCTAGGAGGCGGATTCCAAAATCAACCCTCCCAAAAAATCTGCGTCAATCTGCGCTAATTTGCGGTTTCAAACCCGAGCATCCCGTCCGGAGTCTAGAGACTGGATTTGCAATTTGCAATCCAGTGACTGGCCGGCGTGTGTCAGACAATCGATGGAGGGTGCAAGTGTGTAGCGGATTCGTTCTGGCCAAATTCCGCACTTCATACAAAGATCGGCGCCATGACTTGGCTCGACTACACCGTTCTCATCCTCTATTTCGTCTCCATGATCGTGATCGGCCTCTGGGCGATGCGCAAGGTCAAGGGTCAGGAGGACTACTTTATGGGTGGGCGTGGTTTCGGGAAGTTGTTGCAGACCTTCGCGGCTTTCGGAGCCGGAACGGGTGCGCACGAACCAGTTACCGTGGGACGCACCGGATGGACGAGCGGGTTGAGCGGGGTCTGGTCGGCGCTGATGTGGCTATTCGTGACACCGATCTATTGGATCACGGGAGTTTGGTACCGACGCATGCGCCACCTCACTTTGGGCGACTGGTTCGTGGAGCGCTACGAATCGAAGGGGATGGGTGCCGCCTACTCGCTGTTTGCTGTCACCTTCTACATGTTTTTCCTCTCGACGATGTTTTCCGCCATCGCGAAGTTCGCAGTTCCTCTGATGGGGATGGAACAGATTGGAGGTGTTGGGATCGAGTTCGTAATCATTCCCGTGCTCGCTGTGATTGTGATTGTCTACGGCGTGCTCGGCGGGCTGACGGCAGCTTACTATACCGACCTTGTGCAAGGCGTATTCATCATCTTGCTGTCGGTCTTGCTCATCCCATTTGGCCTCTGGGCCCTGGTCAAGGAACACGGGGATCCAGAAACGCAGGGGGTGATGGACGGGTTTTCGATCATGCACGAGCGAGTACCCGCCGACTATTTCAGTCTATTCTCGGGCCCTAGCGCAGGTGAGTTTCCGATCCAATACATCATCGCCCTAACACTGCTTGTCCTGATCGGGATCGTCGTTCAGCCGCACTTTATCAGCACCGGAGGCGGGTCTGCAAAAAGCGAACGCGACGCGCGGATCGGGCTGGTGACGGGTAATTTCCTTAAGCGGCTGTGCACCGTGGGCTGGGCGCTGACAGCGTTGATTTCGCTGGCTCTCCTAGCAGGCAATGCGGAGATCGCCGCCGATCCAGACAAGGTTTGGGGAGTGGCGGCGCGCGAGATCCTCGGGCCAGTCAATCTTGGTCTGGTCGGGCTGATGCTCGCCTGCCTGATGGCCGCGATGATGAGTTCGGCAGACACTTACATGATCGTGACCTCAGCGCTCATCACCAAAAACGTTTATGCTGCCTATATCGATCCGGAGGCGTCGGATCGCAAGGCGCTCCGCGTCGCCAGGCTAACCGGTTTGGCGATGATTGTCGGTGCGTCCTCCGTCGCGATGACGATGTCGGATGTCTTCGGGCAGTTCAAGATGGCGATCGAGCTGCCTATCTTGTTCGCCGCGCCGTTCTGGATCGGGATGTATTGGCGCCGCGCCACGCGGACGGCAGCGTGGGTGACGATCGCATTCTCGTTTACGATGTTCTTTGTCCTTCCGAATGTTATCCCGGTGATCTCCCCTTCCCTGCGGGCACATGCCGGCCTGGCCGCCACTACTAACATTATTACAACGACCAACACCCGCGAGGCGACTCCCGCAGATGTGGCCAAACACGAAGCCTGGGTCGAAGCCACGACCGAAGCTGATGCGAACAGGGCGGACGCGCTTGCTCGGAACGACACCGTCCTCCTGGAGAAATCCGATGCCGTTCTGAAGAAACTCGGTTCCGAACCCGCAAATGCGCCCGTGGGGGAACTGATCGAACTGACCACGAAATCAGGCGGTCAGGCCATCTTTTGGTCAAGCGTATCCCCGGTCGGCGACACGGAATTGGAACTCGTCGAAAAGCGGGTGGACGGAAACGTCAAGACGGTGACCCAAAGGCATACGGGGAAATTTGAGGGAGCTGGGATCCTCAATATCGATTTCCTCCTCTACTACTGGATGGGATTCGATCTCTCCAACTCATCGAAAGCCACGATGCAATCGCTTCGTCTACCGCCTCGTCTTTTCCTACCATTTGTTGTCCTGATCCTCGTCAGCCTCGTCACGCGGCGCAATAGTCAGGAGTCGCTCGATCGCTACTACGTCAAAATGAAGACGGAGGTGAACCCGGACCAGCAGGCCGACCGGGAGAATCTGGAGGAGTCCTACCGCAACCCAAAACGGTTCGAATCCCGCAGGCTTCTGCCAGGAACCAATTTCGAAATGCTCAAGCCGACGAAATTGGATGTGTTCGGATTCCTGGGCGCAATCGGGGTGTGCATCCTAGTGATTGCACTTCTCGGCTGGCTGGCAGGGATCGGGGCTTAGGGCGCGTACATCATGACTGGTCGGCTAGTGCCTGCGCTTCGAGCGCCGCCCGGGCTGCGGTGAAGACTTGCGCGGTGGTGAGACCGCTTGCGGATGGCGAGCCGGAAATTTCGTCGAGGAAATCCTGAAGGTAACCGGTCGGGGTTTCGGTGAGGGCGGGAAGCTCCTGCGGGGCGGTGTCCTCATCGGTCACGACGGTGAGCGTGGGGCAGTCGTAGGCGGTTTCGGCCATGCCCTTGGTGCCGTGGACGGTGATGCGCCAGTATTGGGGAAGGTCGAAGCCAAGCGTATCGGGTGCGAGGTAGGAGAGGTCGGCGAAACAGGAAGCGCCATTCTCAAGCGTGGCGAGGAACTGGGCGCAGTCTTTGAAATGCGGGGTCTCGGTCGCCTTGGCGTTCCAAGCTCGGGCGACGAGAACGGATTTCCAGGGCGAGCCAGTGAGCCACGGGGCGAGATCGAAGAGATGGATCCCAATGTCGTTGATGGTGCCGCCGTGTTGACCGGGTTCGAAATACCAAGCGGCGCGGGAGCCGTAGCGCAGAGGATGTTGGCCGGCGGTGGTGATCGTGCAGACCTCGCCAAGCGTGCCGGCCTGAATCACACGTCGCAGCTGGCGCAGCGAACCGGCCTCGCGGAGATCGAGTTGGCAGCCGACGAAAAGTTTCTTTTCCCGGGCAAGGCGTTTGATCTCTGCAAGTTCGTCGAGGCTGGTGCACAGCGGCTTGTCGGAGATGAGGTGTTTTCCGGCTTGCAGGGCAGCGATGGCGAGAGCCCCGCGGCGGGCGTAGGTATCGCCAATGGCGACGACGCCGCAGTCACTCTCCGCCAGCATCGCTTCGAAGGAGTCGTGGGTGAGGGTGACCTCGCCTCCGGCTTTGAGGGTCTCGCGGGTGACGGGATCATTCTCCCAAGCGCCGACAATTTCGCAGTCGGAATGTTCCTTGGCGCGGGACCAGAGGGCGAAGATGTGAGGGTGGCGGAAGCCAGCGAAGGCGATGCGATGGGACATTGGTTAATTTGAAACGGGCTGAGATTTTCCGGTGCGGGAGGATTCGTAAATCGCTTCGACGATGGCCACGGCTCGACCGGCCTCGTGTCCGTCGATGATGCCGGTGCTTGAAGTGCCGGAGATGGCCTGGCAGAAGCCTTCGATTTGACGGCGGTGTCCTTCGCAGGAGATGGCCAAGGGGTCGGAACTACCGCCTCCGACCTCGCCGCCGACGGTCCCGGTGCGGATGGTTTCGTCGTCCGGAGATTCGTCGGCGAACTTCCAAAAATCGATGCGATCATTGACGAGAATCGCGCTGCCCGCTTCGCCGGAGATCTCGAGTGAGAGATCGAGGCCAGGATAACACGAGGTGCTCGCCTCGATGGTGCCCAAGGCGCCATTTTGAAATTTCAAGCAGGCGGCGAGAGTGTCTTCGACCTCCAGGCCAGAGTGGGCGAGGGTCGCGGCGAAAGCCGCCGCTTCCG
>JBLHKE010000063.1:0-17328 GCA_047619485.1 Verrucomicrobiales bacterium
GAATTTTAGCCAGCACCAAGGCAGATTTCAGCGATTATAGCGGGCTATTTGAGTTGGAAGCTAACGCGGGTGATGGCCAAAATAACCAGCAGATTGTAGGAGTTATTTACTGACAAGCCCTTAGCATGGTCAAGAAATTCCCGTGCAGGGCAACCTTACCGATCACCCTGATCGTCGCGCAATTGTGGCTCGCCTGCGCGTCCGCAAAACCCGACGCCGAGATGAAATCACTCGTCAGGCCGTTCTTCGCAGAGCATTGCGCCGGCTGGCTAGGGACTTTCTTCCATTTCTTTGTCGATCAGAAGCGGGAAGTTCTCCCTCACTGACTCCGCAATCGTGAAGCATCTCGGCGCGGAGGCGTCACTGGCGGATCTTCCGTCCGGCAGCCGTTGCCGGTTCCATCTGTTTCAAGACAAGGACGGCGCCTTCACGCGGGCGAGTTTCGTGAGTGACGAGTTCAGCCACCTGAGCGACAACGCGATCACCTGGCGTGTCACGCCCTTGTTGCTAGACGAGGGAAAGATCCACGTCGCCTGGCAGATCCCCGAGGTGCGAAATTACAACGGCGACATGGAGCGCCCGCCGGACATCGGCCAGAGCGTGTTACGCGTCACCAATGCGACCAAGGTCTGGAAAGGTGACGCTCAGGTCAAGTTGACTGATCTCGCAATCGGGGATGAGCTGTTGACCAACCTTAGCGGCGAACGCCCGGGCTCGCCCTCACACGCCACCGCCATCTGGACCGGCGAAGATACCCACCAACGATTAAGAAAACGTAAATGATGGAACGATGCGCGGCATCGAGCTAGCCTATCCAAGATTAGAATGAAAAAACTTATCCCCACCCTCATCGTCTTCGCGGTATTCGGATTGATCGCCGCGGTTCAGGCTGACAAATCAGCTCCCATCAAACCAAGCAAGGAGCCTCCTGCCTGGTCTGCCCTCGAGTGGAAGAAAGCGGCGCCATCGCCCTTCGCTCGGGTGGAGGCACCAGTCGCCGTGGTTGGAGACAAGCTCTTCCTGTTTGGCGGATTCACCGAGTCACTGGACGTTTCGCACGAGCTCAGTGTCTACGATCCTACGGACGACTCTTGGTCGAAGCGCAAAGACATGCCGACCAATCCCACCCACCTGAACACCGCCTCGGACGGCACGACCATCTGGTTGGCGGGCGGGTTCAAAGGGAAACACCCGGGGCCGGTCACCGATGAGGTGTGGAAATACGACGTCACCGCCGACTCGTGGACTGCCGGACCACCGCTTCCAGAGCCGCGCGGAGGTGGAGGGCTGGCTGTGGTCGGACGCAGCCTGCACTATTTCGGTGGCTATAAACCCGACCGGCAGACGGATGCGGGGGACCACTGGAGTTTGTCTCTCGACGGGGGAACGAAATGGGTTCGCGAGGTCGACTTGCCAGATCCTCGCGGTCACGTAAGCGCAGCGGTGCTCGATGGGAGGATTTACGCGCTGGGTGGCGACCACGGCCACGATAAGACGCAGATCGATGTCGATTCGTGCCACCGTTTCGATCCCGCAACGAAGAAATGGACAGAGATCGCCAGCCTCCCGGACGCCCGTAGCCATTTCGAATCGAGCACCCTCATCCACCGCGGCCGGATTCTGGTCCTCGGCGGGCGTTGCAATCAATCGAGTCCGCTGCGGAACGTGGTTGGCGATATTTTGGAATACGATCCAGATGTGGATAAATGGCGTGTCGTCGGTGCCATGCATGGAAAACTGCTGGCGCCAGTTGCGGCGATCATTTCAGGACGCATCGTGGTTGTCAGCGGTGGGTTGAACAACCCGAGGCCTCTCACTGCCGAGACTTGGGTTGCCCCGCTTCCCTTCAAGTGAGGGCGCTGATAACTCGTGTTTTCAGCAGCGGCAGGAACAACAGCGGCTGCGGATCCGACCTCAGCGAAAGGATGACAGATCACGCATTCTGAGCCACCGGCCCACGCCGGTAGGCGCCAGGAGATAATCCGATCCGTTTGCGAAACTGTTGGGAGAAGCTGCTGGCGTCTACGAAGCCACAACTCCGGGCGATCTCCGAGGCGGCGAGATTCGTTTCGTCCAGCATTCTCTGGGCGGCGAGAACACGGGTCTTGATTAGAAACTCTTGTGGTGTGATTCCAAACGCGACCTGAAACCGCCTCTGCAACTGCCTAACCGACTGGCCGCAGATCCGGGAAAGTTCGGCGATGGAGATGGGTTTGGAATAGTCTCGTCGAATGATCTCCACCGCTTTGGCCACGGTTTGAAAAACGGGCAACTCGCGATCCGATTTGTCAGGCCGACGTAGCAGTCCCATTACCCCTTGGATCCGTCCCTTCCGATCGCGCAGTGGAAGTTTGATCACGGTGAACCAATCCGGGATGCCTTCGCCATCCCACCAGAGTTCCAAACGCTCTACTTTCTCGGCAGTTCCCTCCAACAAGCGGCGGTCGTCATCGACATAGGCCCGCGCCATGGGATCAGGATTCAGGTCGAAATCCGTCAGCCCTAGGATCTCGGATTCGTCGGAAATCGAGTAACGTGCTAGCAATCCCTGGCTGGCGAACATCAGGTTTCCGTGGCGATTCTTGGCGAAGAAATAGAGCCCGGGTATGTGATCGAACAGCCTATGAATGTGAGACGCAGGATCGATTGAGCCAACCCAGGCATCGCGGGTCTTCCGCCAACGGGAGATCTCTGCTCGCGGGCGTCGATGGCAATGAACTGGGCCCAGAGATGTCGTATTTCGCATAATTTTTGTCGCTGTGAATTTCAGCCCTTATCGCATGGTTTTCAACAACCAAATGAAACCCATTGTCCAGATATCCCTCGACCTGACCAACATCGACGAAGCGCTCGAAACCGCCGCGCTCGCTAGGCGTGCCGGTGTCGATTGGCTTGAGGCTGGGACGCCTCTGATTCTCGCCGAGGGCTTGCATGGAGTTCGGGCGCTGCGTGAGGCGTTCCCAGATGTGCCTGTGATCGCCGATCTCAAAACCATGGACGGCGGCTACCTCGAGGCCGAGATGATGGCGAAGGCTGGAGCCACCCACGTGGTGGTGATGGCCCGGGCACATCCCGAGACCATCAAGTGCGTGGTGAAAGCGGGCGCGGATTTCGGCTGCAAAGTCATGGGCGACAACATGGTCTGCCCGGACATGGTGGAGGGCGCGAAACTGCTCGAAGACCTCGGGTGTGACTACGTGATCCACCACATCGGCTATGACGAGCGCAGGGGGATCGCGGCCGCGGGCCACCCGATGCCCAACCCGCTCGACCAACTGCGCGAAGTGGTGGAGGCGGTAAGAATTCCGGTTCAGGCCGTCGGCGGGCTCAGCCTCGAACAGGCGGTCCAATGTCCACAAGTGGGCGCGCCTCTGGTCGTTTTGGGCGCTCCTTTGACCATCGATGCCGACGCTTTCAAGACAGCCGATGGCGATCTCGAAGCGTCGTTGCGATTGATTTGCGAGGCCGTTCACGCCCAGGATGTTCCTGCCTTTTCCTGATCACTCATTCTCACTTCCCTATGAAATCAGCAGCCGTCGTCAACTTCGCCCCTGAGAAAGGATCTGTCGAAATTCGTGAGATCGAGAAGCCGTCTATCGGGCCGGACGATGTTTTGCTCGAGGTCGCCAACGTCGGGGTCTGTGGGAGCGATCTGCACCAATGGACGGCGGACCATTCATGGCCGGTGAACTACCCAGTGGTGCTCGGGCATGAATTCGGCGGCCACATCATCGAGCTCGGTTCCGATGTCAAAAACTGGAAGGAGGGAGACCGAGTGGTGTCGGAAACGGCGGCGATCATCGATGCGGACAACCCGATGACGCGGCGCGGCCTCTACAATCTCGACCCGACTCGCAAAGGCTTCGGCTATGGGGTGAACGGCGCGATGACGAAGTTCGTTTGCGTCCCGTCACGAATTCTTCATCACGTGCCCGAGCAGTTGCCGTTTGAGCAAGCCTGCCTGACCGAGCCGTGTTGTGTGGCCTACAGCGCCGTGGTCAAAAACGCGCGCATCGAGCCCGGCGATCGGGTTGTCGTGTTGGGGCCGGGAACGATCGGGATTCTTTGCGCGGCGATGGCGCGGCTGTGCGGGGCGGAAGTCGCGATCGTCGGTCTGCCGCAGGACGCACACCGGCTGGAGATCGCCAAACAATATGGCTGCGAAGTCATCATCGGCGATGCTTCGCCATGGGCGAACGCCCGCGATGGCCTAGGCTGCGACGGCGTCATCGATGCTGCAGGGGCGAGCGTAACCCTTCAGATCGCTTTGGACATCATCAGGCCCGCCGGCTGGATCAGCAAGGTCGGTTGGGGGCCGCAGCCGCTCATGTTCAACCTCGATCCGCTCGTCCAGAAGAACGTGACCCTTCAGGGGAGCTTCAGCCACAACTGGCCGATCTGGGAACGGGTGATCGCCCTGCTTTCCAGTGGGCAGCTCGATGTGAAGCCGATCATCGGGGGAGTTTGGGCATTGGAAGACTGGCATGAGGCATTCGAGAAAATGCACCAGGGCGAAGTCGTGAAATCCGTCCTAAAGCCTGCCTGAGCCAGCAACCTTCCACCGCAATCAGCATGCGCCTCGAAAACAAAATCGTCATCGTCACCGGCAGCTGCACAGGGATCGGCAAGGCGATCGCGAAGAGGTGTGCCGCCGAAGGGGCTCGAGTTGTCATCCACGGCCTAGAGCGGGAACTCGGCGAAGACGTGGTCGCGGAGCTTGGTGCGGAGAACGCAACTCTGCTCATCGAAGACCTGACGACCAAGGGATGCGCCGATCGCTTGGTCGAGCTCGCCGTCTCCGCCTTCGGGAGGCTCGACGCGGTGGTGAACAACGCGGCGATGGTGGTCTCCGGAGATATCCATACCACCGACGAAGCGCTCTTCTCGAAAATCCTTTCGGTGAACACCTTGGCGCCGTTTCTCCTCATCCAGGCCGCCCTTCCGCATTTACGGGAACAGCGTGGTTGCGTGCTCAATATCGGCAGCGTCAATGCATGGAGTGGCGAGCCTAACCTCTTGCCCTATAGCGTATCGAAGGGCGCCCTCATGACGATGACCCGCAACCTCGGCGATACCCTGATGCGCGAGGAAGGGGTTCGCGTGAACCAGATCAATCCCGGTTGGGTCTTGACCGAAAACGAAGCGCAGCGAAAGCGCGAACACGGTCTGGGTGACGACTGGTACACCCATCTCCCAAAGCAGTTTGCCCCGGCCGGTCGAATTCTCCTACCGGAGGAGATCGCCGCAGCCGCAGCCTACTGGCTCGCCGACGAAAGCGGTCCGATCAGCGGGCAGGTCGTCGATCTCGAGCAGCATCCGTTCATCGGCCGAAACCCTCCCAAAGACAGCTCGACGATCCCTTCCTGAAATAGTCCAACCGCTCACCATGCCAAAACTCGCCGCCTTCCCCAAAGCCTTCATGCAGGCCCTCTGCAAAGAGGGAACCATGACCGTCTCCGAATGGATTCGGCTCGCCTCCCAGCTGGATATCGACGGGCTGGAATGGTACGCAGGATTTCTCGAAATGGAGGACGAGGGGAATTGGGCGGGGTTTCGTAGTGAGGTCGAAGACACAGGGAAGGTGATTCCGATGATGTGTTGTTCGCCGGATTTCACCCATCCCGATCAGGCGTTTCGTGACACAGAGATTGCCAAACAGAAGCGCTGGATCGACATGACGCTCGCGCTGGGTGGCTCGTATTGTCGTGTGCTAAGCGGGCAGAGGCGGCCCGAGCTGAGCATCGACGAAGGAGTGAAGCTGGCCGCAGATTCGATCGAGGCTTGCCTGCCGTACGCTGAAGCGCGGGGGATCACCCTGATCATCGAGAACCATTACAAAGACGACTTCTGGGAGTATCCTGAGTTCGCCCAGAAGATGGACGTTTTCTGCCAGTTGGTCGATCGCGTCCAGCACCCGAACTTTGGCGTGAACTACGACCCGAGCAATACCTACCTCGCTGGCGAGGATCCGCTCGAATTATTGAAGCGCGTCTCCGATCGAGTGGTTACCATGCACGCCAGCGACCGCTATCTGGCGGAGGGCACCATCGAAGATCTTCGACGCGAAGAGGGCGGCGCGACGGGTTACGCCAAACGTCTCCGTCACGGCGAGATAGGCAAAGGCCTCAACGACTACGACGCGATCTTCACCGAACTGAAGAGCAAGGGGTTCGACGGCTGGATCAGCATCGAGGACGGGGTCGACGGGATGGAGCAACTGGAACGCAGCGTCGAATTCCTCAAACGCAAAATCGCCGAGCACTGGGGCTGAACCAACGCTGACACGAATCAAACCGCTAACCCCACGGCGAAGCAACGCCGAAGTGAGGATACGGCGACCTAGTCCACCCATTCTCCACATTTTGAATCCCTTACCTTTTTATGCCGCCATTTCTTTCTTCGTGATGGCGCTTCATGGCGCGCGCGGGGATGAATTGGGCGCCGGTGACTTCAACGGCAAGATCAAGCCGGTCCTGCAGGAACACTGTTTTGACTGCCACAATGCGAAGAAGCACAAAGGCGATATTAACCTTGAGCAATTCGACAGCGACCTGTCGATGCTCAAGCAGCACAAGTTGTGGAAGCGCGTGGTCGAGGCAGTGGGGAACGGCGACATGCCCCCAGACGATGACGACTTTACGCCACAACATCGCGAGTCCGTGGTCGGTGGGGTAACGGGAGTCCTCGCGCTGCTCGACAGCGGGCATCCGTCGCTAATCGATCCGGGTTCGTCGCTAGTGAGGCGTCTGAGCCGGTCGGAGTACAGTTTCGCGATGCGCGACCTCACCGGGTTGGACATGGATTTCTCGAAAGAAGTCGGGATGCCAGAAGACTCGACCGGAAGCAACTACGCGAACGTCGCGGCGGCGCTCAACCTTCCGCCGGCGCTGTTAGAGAAATATTTCGCGGCTGCGGAACTCGCCCTGACACGGCTGTTTGGCGATCCAGATCTGGCCTGGGAGTCTGCGCCGGACTGGGCGCGGCGGCCAAACGAAAGACAGGTCAAAGAAGCGCGGGCGCGGTTTTTTGGGGATCTCGCCGAAGATGCGGATCGCGCCGGGGCGGCGGGCTTTGTGACCAGATTTATGCGCTTGGCTTGGCGCCGGCCGATCGAGCCGGCGGAAACCGATCGCCTGATGGCGATCTACGATACGGCTCTGGCGAAGGACGAGCCACCACGCGCGGCCTTGCGCAAGACGCTCAAGCCAGTGTTCGTCGCGCCGGATTTCATCTTCCGTGTCGAGCACGATCAGGATCCTGTGGTCGGCGCAGCGAAGGTGAGTGACGTTGAACTCGCTTCGCGCTTGTCGTTCTTTCTCTGGTCGTCAATTCCCGATGAGGAGTTGCTAGCGGCGCCGCTCTCCGAGCCGGAGGTGTTGGAGTCACAAGTGAAACGCATGCTGGCCGACGATCGCTCGAAGCGGTTGACTGACGGATTTTTCCTCCGCTGGTTGGAAGCCGACAAGGTTACCCAGGCACGGCCGAGCACGGAGTTCTTTCCGACTTTCAACGACCAGATGAAACGCACCATGCTTGCTGAGGTTGTCGCCTTTTGCGATCACTTGCGCACCGAAGACCGCCCGCTGCTCGATCTGCTCTCCAGCGATTATACCTTTGTGAATAGTGACCTCGCCAAGCTCTACGCGATCGGCGGAGTGGACGGGAAAGAACTGCTGCGTGTGGCGCTCAAGCCGGAGCATCACCGCGGCGGAGTGCTCGGGATGGGCGCGGTGTTGGCGGCGACTTCGCACACCAACCGCACCAGCCCGACCAAGCGCGGAGACTGGGTGCTCGGCGTCATCCTTGGCAACCCGCCTCCGCCGCCGCCACCGGACGCGGGCATGTTCAAAGACGAGGACAAAAACAAGAAGGCGCCGAAAGATTTCCGCGAAAAGCTCGCCCTGCACGCCAGCGATGCGAACTGTGCAGGTTGCCACGCAAAGATGGACCCGCTCGGCTTTGGCCTCGACAACTACAACGCGATCGGTGAGTGGCGCCCGACTTCTGCGGAGCTGAATACAAGCGGCGTGCTCCCCGGCGGCGAGAAGATCACCGGCGCGGATGGCCTCAGGCAGATCCTCTGGGCGCGCCGCGATCAATTCGTCCGCAACCTCGTCGGGCAAATGTTGCGCTATGCGCTGGGGCGCGAACTCAAATATTTTGACGAAGGCCAGATCACCCACATCCAGGCCGCTGTAGCCAAGGACGGCACCAAGTTTTCAGCCATTGTTCTCGCGATCGCGCAAAGTTATCCTTTCCAATACCGGCGCAACGCCGAACTCACGACGACCAAACCATGAAATCATCCCTTCCAAGGCGCCAGTTTCTCCGCAACGCGGGCGCGCTAGTCGCACTGCCATTTCTCGAGTCGCTAGGGCGCGTTTCCGCATTCGCCGCCACACCTGCCGTGCGTCCGCCGATGCGATTGGGCATTTTCACCGTCACTGGCGGAACCGTATTGGAATCATGGAAGTGCGCGCAGGACGGGCCGCTTGGCGCGCTGCCTTCGATTTTGCGTCCACTGGATTTTTGCAAAGACGACCTGCTGCTGTTGAACGGCCTCGCGCAGGACGGCGCGAGCGAGAACGTCAACGGGCACGAGCATTGTGCGTTCACCCACCTCACCGGAGCAGAGCGCGTGAAGCGCGAAGGCGGCCGACCGCATGCGTCGATTTCGCTCGACCAGGCGGTCGCCAACGCCATCGGGCAAGACACGCTGCTGCCGTCGCTCGAACTCGGTCTCGCCAGTCACGAGACTGTCTATTCTTTCCGCGATGACGGCACTTCGGTTCCCTACGAGGCCGATCCGCAGCTTGTCTTCGACCGCATGTTTCGAGGTCGCCAACCCATCGTGCCAAACTGGTCCCGCCGCGCGAGCTCGAACACCAAGCCTGAGGCCGCAAGCCGCGACACCTACGAGCAGAGCGTCATCGATCTCGTGCGCGAGAACACCCGGGCGCTCAACCGCAAGCTCGGTCGCGCCGATCAGCAGAAGCTCGGTGAGTATCTCGAGTCGGTTCGCAGCGTGGAGGTGCGCATGCAAACGCTGCAAGCCCGGCTCAAAGAAGAAGCGCTCGACGCCGCGCAACCCGGGCCGGGAAAACTCGTCGATCCGGGCATCGCGGACTTTTCGTTCGGCCAAATGCGCAATGCGATCGGCCGCGACCCGGAGAAACACGCCCAATACATCAGCCTCATGGCGGACATGATGATCCTCGCTCTACAAACCGACTCCACCCGCGTCGTCACCTTCGCCGCGGGCAGCGACGAGGCCAGTTTTCCGGGCGTTGTCACCGTCGGCTACGAGCGCCATTGCCACACGCTCGAGCACCAGGGCAACGCCGGCAATGTCGCCGACGCCGATCCGATTTCGCGCGAGGCGTGTCGTCAGATCCACGCTTGGTACACGACCCTGTTTGCCGAAATGGTGCGCAAGATGAAGGCCATCGACGAGGGCGGCTCGACGCTGCTCGACAACACGATGCTGCTCTACACCAGCTACATGGCCGACGGTGGCCACGGCCGCCGCGACTACCCCGTGCTGCTCGTCGGCAACGCCCAGGGCACGCTCAAGACCGGACGACAGCTCAGTTTCCAAAAACAGACACCGGTCGCGAACCTCTACGTCGAGATGCTCGACCGCATGGGGGCGCAGGTCGATGAATTCGGCAACAGCAACACAGCGAAGGGCGCTGCTTACGGCGGGCGCTTGCCCGGACTCGTCTGATGGCCGGATTGTTCGCAGCAGTTGGGCAGGACGGCCTGCGCCTCGTCTCCGAAGACGGTGCCAAGTGGCAGAAAGCGCAAACCGGAAAAGAGGGCGAAACCTACCGCGCTGTTACGTTCGGCAACCAGCGCTTTGTCACCGTCGGTAGCTACGGCGGCAACAACATCATCGCGAGCAGCGCCGATGGCGAGACTTGGGAGACGGGGACAAAAGAGGCGAAGTACGTGAAGTACATCCGTGGCCTCGGCTTCGACGGCAAGCGCTTTATCGGTTTTGGCGGCGACCCCGGTTCGGTCGGAAGTTCAAAGCCATTCTACCTCACCTCGACCGACGGCGAGACCTGGGGCGACTTTGTTTCCATCCCCGGAAAGAACATGCTGCGGCGGCTTGCCTTTGGCGAAGGCCTCGTGGTTGGGGTCGGCGACCGCGGCCGGCGGGCGGTTTCCTCCGACCAGCTCAAGACCTGGCAGGACGCCCCCGATACCAAGGCGATCGACACGCTGGCGGACATCGCGTTCGGCGGGGGGAAGTTCGTTGGAGTCGGACTCCACGGATTGCGCATGAGCAGCAAAGACGGCATCGGCTGGAGCATGGCACAGCGCGGCGAGGAAGGTGAACACCTCAACACCGTCATCTGGACCGGTGAGAAATTCGCAGCCATCGGGTTTGGCGCGACCTACTTCTCGGCCGACGGTGACAGCTGGACGCGCGAGCCAAACCGCAACGCGCCCCTAACTGCCGCCTTTGGGCGAGGGATCTACGTTGGCACACAGTGGAAAGGCCGCCTGCTCATGTCAACGGACGCCATCAGCTGGAAAGAGGTCCACAGGGCCGAACAACATGTCGAAGCTGTCTGCTTCGGGGGCTAAATCGCATCGCTGTCCGAATTGACCGCTCGAGCTCGGAGCCATACGCTCGACCAAGCGGCGCGCCTGTCAGCACACGATTATGAACCGACAAATCCTCCACCTTATCTGTTCGAGTGTTATTGCGACCTCGCTCGTGAACATCTCCAATGCCGCGCCTCCAAATTCGGCTTCCCCCGGGCTGGTTCGGCAGATCAAAGTTTTGCCGGATCAGGCGCCGGACTGCACTTCGTTGAAGACGATCGTCGATTCGGTCACTCGCGATTGCCCGAACAACGACGCGAAGGCGATCGCGATCTACAATTTCATGCGCTTGAGCCATTACCATCGAGCCTATCCCAATGAGCCGGGCGGCGTGCCGGCGCTGAAGGAAATCAATTCCTATGGCTGGAGTTTGTGCGGCGGCTTGCATGCGGTGCAGTCCTCGCTGTGGCGCGAATTGGGTTGGGACTGGCGATTCGTCGGCTGGGATGGCCACACGACGGTGGAGGCAAAGTATGATGACCGTTGGCATTACCTCGATGTATTCCTAAAATTCTACGCCTGGATGCCGGACGGCAGCGGCGGTCGCACGATTGCGGGTCAAGATCAGCTCACCGGCGATCTGCAGGGACTCATACAAGATGCTTTTGTTTTCGATCCAGGACACCGCGTCGTCTACATGAAGAACAACGCGTTCCGTTTGAACGGCGACAAGGCCAACTGGCGCGCGCCTGAGTTTCTCTGCTGCGGCGATGCGCTGTCGGGGGTGATCAGTGGACTGAAAACCCATCGTGTCAGCGGTCGTTCGGAGGGCTGGGCAGGCATCAAACACGCCAACGATGGTTACTCTGCGCAGGTCAATCTTGCGTCTGGTTTCAGCCTTGAGAATACTTGGGATCCGATCCCCGACGCCTGGTTCTGGCTCGGCCAGAAAGCCTCCCCCGCGCACACTTGTGGTGGCCACAAAGATACTCGTAACAGTCCCGGATACGGACTCGTGCTGGAGCCCTACGTGAACAGCAAGCCGGCGCGCTCGTATGCAAATGGGATCCTGACATTCGCACCGGATTTTTCTACTGCGGCGGGCATTGAGGCGTTTGCTCGAGTGGACAACGTCAAGCACGCCAACAACGCGCTCGTCCCCGCTGAAGCTGGCAAGCCCGGCATCGTCGTCTTCAATTTGGCGTCGCCGTACCTCCTCACGCGGGCGAGCGGCGAAGCTACTGGCGCCGAAAAAATAGAAGTGTCGGTGGATGGCGGCAAGACATTTAAGCTGGCAAGGCTGGAGGGATTCACAGAGTTGGTGAAAGGTCAGACGGCCGCTCTGATCAAGGTGACTTTCACGCAGCCACTCAAAGCCCTCAAGATTCGGGCGATCGTTCAGAACAACCCGGGCGCCTTGCCGTATCTCTCTCCGGGAAAGAACGTCGTCACGGTTTCGGTGGCCGATGGCGCAGCGCTGGGAGACAACCAGCTGGTGGTGACCTACGGCTATCGCTTGGGATCACGCAGCAAGTCGTTCGATCAGCTTTGTGACGAAGGAAAAGAGATCGCCAAGCAGCACAATGCCCGCTGGTCGGATCGGATCACCTGCGTGCGGAAAGTTTTTTCCGCCAAAGATCTCCCGGCCACCTTTGAAATCGCCTGTCCAACACCGAAGGGTCAGCATCCCGTTTATCCGCGCATGATGTTCGTGCGCCGCGAGGTGATTGCACCGGGCTCGGCTCCGATGCCGCTGCCAGACGGCGCCGTCGCCGCAACCGTCGGGGGAGGGGAGGAACTTCTGAGCTTGCCCAATCCGTTCTTGGTCGGCAGCGAAGCACTGCCTGTCTTCAAGGTCCGCCCGGTCCGCACGATCAAGATTCCAATGCGCTACGAGCAATACATGGACGAAAACGGCAAGGTCAGTAAGCAGGGCACGCTTCGATGGCCGAAGAACGAGGGCGAAAACGGCAAGGTCATCGCATCGGCGCTTGGGATCTCCGGAGAATTAGAAAAACTGAAAGGTCTCCATGCTCGAAGCCTCGCGGCAGCGCGCCTGGTCGTGCCGGTCTCCGCTGGTCATGACAAGACTGCAAGCAAGCTGGGAGTCGTGTTTCTGAAACAAGCCATCGCATCGGGCAAAGCCGCCGATGTGAGGGGTTTGGGAGACGTGAGCGCAACTGCGATCATCCCGAAGCAAGCGGATGGCACACCGAAATATCAACCAGCCAAACGGATCGCCATCGATGTAGCCCGCCCGATCAAAGCCATCGCCTCCAGTGATCTTGAGTTCCACGGCCTTGCGCTTCGCATGGTTCCCGACCGTGGGATCGACAATGGCTGGACGGTGCGCTGCGACATCGCGCCGAAGGAAGAGATACTCCTCGAGATTGACGTCTACGACGATTGACGCGCCACGATTCTCCGCTTTTGCTGAAGCAGCCGCGCTCACCGAATCATCGATATGAAGAAAACGATCCCAACAAGTGGGTTGATTTTATGCTGGGTGATTTCGCTCACGCTAGATCTCGCCGCCGCGCCAGAATGGGTGCAACAGGCGGATGCTTTTGTGCAAAAGCACTGTTCGGAGTGCCATGATGCGGAGACCAAGAAGGGCGGATTTGATCTCAGTTCCCTCCAGCCGGACCTTACGGACGCGCGGGCATTTGCGCGTTGGATACAAGTCCACGATCAAGTTGCGAGCGGGGAGATGCCGCCGAAGAAACACACTCCTCCTCCAGCCGCGGACCGCGGCGACTTCGTCGATACCTTACGCGAGGAACTGCATCGGATCTCGCTGGCACAGCAGCGAATCGACGGTCGCGTCGTCTTGCGCCGCCTCAACCTAAGCGAATACGAAACGAGTTTGCGCGACCTGCTGGGCAAGCAGGTGACGATCAGAGACCTGTTTCCGCCGGACACGACGGCGGCTGGATTCGATAAACTGAGCACCGCGCTTGACGTGTCATCCGTTCACCTGCTGCGGTATCAGGAGGCGGCGGAGAAAGCATTGGCAACGGTCATCCCGCGCAAGGAGCCGGAGCAGATCAAGAAGCGGTTGACCGGGCGGGAGGTCGTCGCGAAGTCGAAGCACGCCGACTTGAACAAATCGCTGCGTATCGAGGGCGAAACCCTGTTCATCTACGCGAGACCCTACGGTCACATCACCCTAGGAACCGCCACCGTTCCCCAGCCAGGGCGCTACGTTGTGCGTGCATCGCTGCAAGCGGTAGGCACGGCAGGCCGACCGTTGCCAGTCAGATTTTCCGCCGGCAAGGAGTGGGGGCGTGACAAGGACAGCGTGCTGGAGGTGCGCGACGCGCCGGCGGACAAGCCAGCGGTGATCGAGCTTGAATGCGAATTGGGACGGAAGGATCTGGTGGATGTAATCGGCTGGTCATTGCCCACGCAACGGCGGTTTAAGGATGGAAAGTTGGCGGAGGGAAAACCGCTTGAGCACTACGTGGGGGCGGGCTTGGCGTTGCAGTGGCTGGAGATCGAAGGGCCGTTGGATACATTCCCTCCTGCGGGCTACGCCAATCTTTTCGACGAACTGCCCTTGCTCGGAAGGTACAAGGGAGCACAGTTCGAGGTCCAGTCCTCGGACCCGCAGGCGGACGCGAGACGCCTGTTACAATCGTTTCTTCCCAAGGCGTTTCGGCGCCCGGTGGCTCAAGATTTGCAGGACTACTATTTGAAAATCGCGCTCGATGCGCTCGATGCGAAACAATCGTTCGAGGACTCCATGTTGCTCGCCTACCGCGCGATTCTGTGTTCGCCAAATTTCCTCTTTCTCTCTGAGCCGCTCGGCACGCGCACTGGGCAACCGGCCGCGCTCGACGACTACGCCGTCGCAGCACGGCTCTCGTATTTCCTCTGGTCGACAGTGCCGGACGATGAATTGATGGAGCTGGCGGCGGAAGGGAAACTGCACGAGCCCGCCGTGCTGAGCGCACAGGTGGAGCGCCTGCTGGCTGATCCGCGGGCGCGTCGCTTCACCGACAATTTTGCGGGGCAGTGGCTCGATTTGCGCAAGATCAACGAGACGGTTCCAAGCCCACAACTCTATGGCGAGTTTGACGATTTCTTGTTCTGGTCGATGCCGCAGGAAACAAACCGGTACTTCGACGACGTGCTCGCCAAGGATCGGCCGCTGGTCGAATTCACGCATTCGGACTGGACCTATCTCAACGAGAGGCTGGCAAAACACTACGGCGTTCCCGGCGTGCACGGTGGCGAGATGCGATTGGTGAAGCTCCCGCCAGACTCCCACCGCGGTGGCGTCCTCACCCACGCTAGCATTCTGAAAATCACCGCCGACGGCACCAAGACATCGCCGATTTTGCGGGGCAAGTGGGTGCTCGATAAGATCGTCGGGCGCCCTCCGGCTCCGCCCCCGCCAAACATCCCCGCCGTCGAGCCCGACATCCGCGGCGCGACCACCATCCGCCAGCAGCTCGACATGCATCGCAATATCGAGTCCTGCGCCGCGTGCCACCGCCACATCGACCCGCCGGGTTTCGCGCTCGAGGCCTTCGACGTCATCGGCGGCTGGCGCGACTTCTACCGGGGCACGATCCACAAGCGCGACGCCGTGGTCGAGCTCGCCAACTACCCGGACCGCACGATTATCCGCGGGCTCGATGTCGAGATGGGCGGCGAAACCGCCGGTGGTCACGCGTTCCAAAACATCGACGATTACAAACAGATCCTACTCGCCGACAGGGACCAACTCGCCCGCAATCTCGCCGAGAAACTACTGGTGTATGCCACCGGTGCCGAAATCCAGTTCGCCGATCGCGAAGTGGTCGAACAGCTGGTCGCGCAAAGCCGAGGGCAGAACTACGGCTTCCGCTCGCTGCTACACGCGGTGGTGCAGAGTCGGGTGTTCTTGAGCAAATAAATGAGCGGGCAAATTTTTGGAAATAACGATAGGATGACAGCTATGAACCCCACACCGCTCTCTCGCCGCACGCTCCTCCGCGCCGGTGCCGTGTGCGTCGGTCTGCCACTTCTCGACGCCATGCTGCCCGTCGGTTTCGGCGCCGAGCGGAAGGCCGCTGCGCTGCGCCCGAAACGGATCTTGCTGATGTGTCGATCGCTTGGTCTGCACACGCCATTTCTGTTTCCGGAGACGGCCGGCCGCGACTACGAGCCAACCCGCTACCTCAAGCTGCTGGAGGAGTTCCGCCAAGATTTCACCATCTTCTCCGGCATGTCACACCTCGGCTACGGCGGCGGTCACCACACCGACAAAGCGCTGTTCACCGGCATCACCGCCGAAGATTGGAACAACAAAAAGAACGGCGTTTCGCTCGACCAGGAAGTCGCCGCGCGAGTCGGTGGCGAGACGCGCTTCCCGTCGCTGGTGCTCGGCGACAGCAGCCACCTGTCGTGGAACCAGCGGGGGATGGCGGTGCCGGCCGAAGGCTCGATCAAGAAGGTCTTCAAAGACCTGTTTATCGACGGCACGCCGGCAGAGATTGAAAAAGAGATCCAGAGGCTCGCCAACGGTCATAGCATCCTCGATGGCGTGCGCGACCAGGCACGCGTCCTTGCAAAGTCGCTCAGCCCATCAGACCGCGACCGGCTCGAGATGATGCTCACCTCGATCCGCGAGGCCGAGGGGCGCCTGCAGCAAAACGAGGAGTGGGTGCGCAAACCGAAACCCGAAATCTCGGCCGACGATGCGAAACTTTTCGCTGAGGCACCGAAGCGCATGATCGACCGCGAGCAGCAGTGGTTCGACCTAGTCCACCTCGCCTTGCAGACCGACTCAACCCGCGCGGTCACCGTCAACCACTGGTCGCATCAGGAGAATCTGCAGATGGACGGCGTCACCCTCACGCACCACGACGCTTCCCACCACGGCCAGGACGAAAAGAAGATTCAACAGCTCGCGCTCGTGGAGGAGGCGGAATTGGAATTGTTTGCACGCTTCCTCGCCAAGATGAAGGCAAGTAACGACGGCGGCCCGTCCCTGCTTGACCAGACCATCGTCCTCCACGCCAGCCACCTCGGCAACGCCTCGTCCCATACCGGCGACAACCTGCCCATCATCGTCGCCGGCGGCGGTTTCAAGCACGCCGGCCACGTCGCCTTCGACCGCAAGAACAACCAGCCGCTGTCAAACCTTTACGTGCAAATGCTCCGCCAGATGGGCATGAAGTCTGAGAAGTTTGGTGCCAGTAATGGCGTCGTTTCCGAACTCGGCATCAACGCATGAAGCAGGATCCCGGAGCGCGAGTCGGAAGAAAAGCCGGTCCCGTGCGCGGCGTAATCGTTTGTCTGGTTGCGATGCTCCTTCCCGGTGTTGCCGAAGCCGCGGATTGGCAGAAGGACGCGTGGGCGTTTTTTGATAGCCATTGCTCTGACTGCCACGATGACTCGCTAGCGAAGGGCGGGCTCGATCTATTCGCCCTGGAGCGGGACATCGATGGCACCAAGGCCGTCGATCTTTGGACACGGATTTTCAATCGCGTCGATCATGGAGAAATGCCGCCGCCTAAGGCAAAGACACATCCGACTCGGGATCAGATCGATCAGTTTCTTGCAATCGTGACCCCGCCGCTCTTGGACGCTGACAAGAAACTAAGTGCTGTCCAGATGCGCCGTCTCAATCGGATCGAGTATGAGCACACGCTGCAGGACTTGCTCGCGATTGACATCCCGCTGCAACACCTCCTTCCCGAGGATCCGGAGGCGGGAGGATTCGACAACAATGGCGCGGCACTCGCCGTCTCTGCCGAACTCATCGAGCGCTACCTCCAG